>NZ_JBFUIP010000131.1:0-15871 GCF_056401815.1 Aminobacter sp. P4_D5
CTTCCTGACCTGACTGGCAACCGGTGTACGCATACGCCTGAGGCTCCACGCAACGCTGACCCGACTATCCCTCAAATGATGGAATTGATCAATGCGTGCGATCTGACCGGGCGATTCCATAAGCTTCGCACATTGCCATGGCATCGCCCGCGGCAGGTGGTCGGCATGTTTGCACCATCTAGTTTCGGCTGAACTCGATCCGCGCCGTCACGACCTGCTCGCCGGTCTTGGGATGCGCTTCCACCGTCACGATCCGCATGCGCCCCGTGCCCAGGCTCGCCACCCGCATGCTTGCCACGCGCGGCCCAGAGCCTCTGTCCGGCCACCTGACCTTGAGGTTGAGCGTATCGCCTGATCGCGTGCCGGTAAGCTCAGCGGGGCCGCGTACCGACCCCAGATATGAACCGGAATAATGCAGGCCGTTGGCAATCAGGTCGACGCCGATATGGCGCGAAAAGACAGCTTTTGCCCGGCAGGCACCATCCAGATTGAGTTCGGAACCTTCAGCGCGCGAATCGAGATTGCAAGAGACGCTCATCGCCATCGCTTCAGGTTTCAACCGTATCTGACCCGAGCCATGCCAATTTCCTGAAAGGGTTTCGAGAAAATCCTTCTCGTCCGCCATTGCCGCGGAAAAGGTGAAGACTGCCAGAGGCAGGGCCATGATCGCCGGATGCATCTTGTTGCCGAACCTTGCCTGGAAAGCCGAAAGGCTTCGGTGTTCCACTGGTGTCCCGTGGGAACCAGCACGACTCTTTGCTCCCGCAAGGAGCCGACGCTCGTGATTTGGGGCAAGCCTATGAGCTACGGCTAATATTGTCAAAACCGCCGCCTGACCAGGCATGCGCCGACAACTATGCAAACAGTTCAGTGGAACACACGGCGCACCGCGCAAAGCAAAGCGGCCACCCGAAGGTGGCCGCTTTTGATGTTGGTTTTCCCTGAGGAAAACTGGAGCGGGTGAAGCGATTCGAACGCTCGACCCCAACCTTGGCAAGGTTGTGCTCTACCCCTGAGCTACACCCGCTCGCACGGCTCGTCGCCGCAACGGCTGCTATATGGCCGAACCTCGCGGTGAATGCAACAGGGAAAACGCCATCTTTTTTCGCTATTTTTCCAATGCCCGTGAAAGCCCGGATTTCCGCGGAAACCGCGCCTGTGGATGAACAAGGCGGGCTTGTCTTGGCCACGGGCTTTGCCCATAAACCCTCCCACCCAGCAATTTTTGGCGAAGGCTTTCATGACCGGCGCGACGAATCCCAAGACCAGGGCCGAGCTTTTGGCCTTCCTCGACACCCTCGGAATCACCGTCGAGACGCACGACCACCCGCCGCTTTACACGGTCGCGGATTCGCAGGCGCTGCGCGGCGCGATCCCCGGCGGGCACACCAAAAACCTTTTCCTCAAGGACAAGAAGGACAACTTCTTTCTCGTCACGGTGGATGAGGAAGCGAGCGTCGATCTCAAGCAGATCCATCAGCTGATCGGCGCGTCGAGCCGGGTTTCCTTCGGCAAGCCCGAGGCTTTGATGGAACTGCTCGGCGTGGCACCCGGCTCGGTCACCGTCTTCGGGCTGATCAACGACAGCTCAGGCAAGGTCAAGCTGGTCCTCGACAGTTCCCTGATGGAAAACGCCGTGATCAACGCCCACCCGCTGACCAATGAGGCCACGACCTCCATCGCCAGCAGCGACCTCTTGCTTTTCGTCGAGGCAACGGGCCACGATGCTGTTATCTTGAAAGTCTCGGGCTGATCGCCACATGGTTGCCTGACAGCCGCGCGGCCGAACAAGTCGCATGCGAGAACGACACACCGGAAGAGTGAAGATGAGCAACGAAAGCAATCCCTTCGGCGGCATGAGCAGCCAGTACGCCACCAACGTGCAGTTTGGCGCTGCGCCCGCCAATGGTGCTGCACCGGCGGCCGATCTCATCAAGGACACGACAACCGCCGGCTTTGCTGTCGACGTCATTCAGGAATCGCGCAACCAGCCGGTACTGGTCGACTTCTGGGCGCCCTGGTGCGGCCCGTGCAAGCAACTGACCCCGGTGATCGAGCGCGTCGTCCAGTCTGCCGGCGGGCGTGTGAAGCTGGTCAAGATGAACATCGACGATCATCCGGCGATTGCCGGCCAGCTCGGCATCCAGTCGATCCCCGCTGTCATCGCCTTCAAGAACGGCCAGCCGGTCGACGGTTTCATGGGTGCCGTGCCCGAGAGCCAGATTCGCGACTTCATCGACAAGATCGCAGGCAAGGATGGCGGCGCACCGCAGATCGCCGAGGCACTCGCGGCGGCAGCCGAAGCGCGCGGCGCCGGCGACATGCAGACGGCGGCACAGATCTATGATGCCGTGCTGGAACAGGCGCCCGACAATGTCGACGCCATCGCARCGCTTGCCGATATCCTGTTTGAGGCGGGCGATACGGTGGGTGCGAACGAGGTGCTGGCGCGTGCGCCGGAAGACAAGAAATCTGCCCCGGCACTTGTTTCGGTCCGCGCCAAGATCGCGCTTGCCGAAGAGGCGGCAGAACTTGGCGATTCCGCCGAGCTCGAACGCAAACTGGCGCAAGACCCCGGAGACCACCAGACGCGTTTCGACCTCGCCATGATCCAGAATGCCAACGGCCAGCGCGCCGAAGCGGCCGACAACCTGCTTGCCATCGTCAAGGCAGACCGGACCTGGAACGACGATGGCGCAAGAGCGCAGTTGCTCAAGCTTTTCGAAGCCTGGGGCTACACCAACGAAGTGACGCTCGCCACCCGGCGCAAGCTGTCGTCGCTGCTGTTTTCGTGACAGCAGCATCGCTGCGGCCTTGCGTTTGACCGCAACGGCCCGCAGCCCACTGAGGACAAGATGCAGGCAGGAAACGCGCATTACCGGCTCGACAGCGATCTGCCGACGACATTGGCGGTATTCCCACTGACAGGAGCGCTGCTACTGCCGGGCGGGCGCATGCCGCTGAACATCTTCGAGCCTCGTTACCTCCAGATGATCGACGATGCGATGGCCGGGTCCCGGCTGATCGGCATGATCCAGCCTTCGCTCGACGGCACGCTGCGTCCCGATGGCGAGCCGTCTTTGTGCCCCGTCGGCTGCATCGGCCGCATCACCTCGCTTGCCGAGACCGGTGACGGTCGCTACCTGATTTCGCTGCAGGGCGTCTGCCGCTTCCGCGTCGCCCAGGAACTGATGGTCAAGACGCCGTTCAGGCAGTGCAAGATCACCTCTTTCGCCGCCGACCTCGCCGAGGATAAGGCCGGTGCGGAAGTCGACCGGCCAGCGCTGCTCAGGGCCTTTCGTACGTACCTCCAGGCCAACGAGCTTGAGGCCGATTGGGAAAGCGTCAGCCGCGCTGACAACGCCATCCTGGTCAACGCGCTATCGATGATGGCGCCATATGGTGCCGCCGAAAAGCAGGCGCTGCTCGAAGCGCCCGATCTCAAGACCCGCGCCGAGACGCTGATCGCCATCACCGAAATGGCATTGGCGCGCGAAAACGACGAGTTTGGTTCGAGCCTGCAATAGGTCGGGCCAGCTGGGGAGCAATGATGGTCGAAACCACCAACAAGCGCGACATCGACGTCAAGCTGCTCGAATTGCTCGCATGTCCGCTGACCAAGGGGCCGCTGGCCTGGGATGCCGAACGCGGCGAACTGGTGTCCCGGCTCGCACGCCTTGCCTATCCTGTCCGTGACGGTATTCCGGTCATGCTGCCTTCCGAGGCCAGRCAAATTCTCGACACAGAGGCCGCGCCCAAAAAAACCTCGCCGACGGATTGATCTCGCACCTCCTGTCATTGGAAATTGCGCCCCTTGGGCATGACGCTACTGGCCTTGCGCGCAAGCCTTTCATAGCTCTGAACGACACGAGGATCCTTGGCGGCCTTGTCGGCAGCGCTTTGCCTGGTACCACTCGCCTGGACAGGTGAAGCTTGCGTCTTTTCATCCACTGACATTTGCATCTCTTCCGACATGGCGGCGAGCCAGTGCGTCAGGTCCTCCATCTTGTCGGCGACGATGTGGATCACGCCCGATTCCGTCTGCAGCTTGCCGCTGACACGGATGAATTTCGATCCCATGATCACAGCGCGGAAGCGGTCGAAGACCCGCGCCCAGACGATGACGTTAGCGACCGAATTTTCGTCCTCAAGCGTCAGGAAGATCGCATTGCCCTTGCCGGGACGCTGGCGAACCAGAACCAGCCCTGCCACCGAGACGCGCCTGCCGTCCGGCACGGAGGGAAGTCGGCCGTTCGGGGTGATACCGGCCTTGTCCAATCTCTGCCTGAGGAAAGCCACCGGATGCGCCTTCAGCGAAAGACCGAGCGAGCGGTAGTCGTGGATGATATGCTCGCCGAGCGGCATGGCGGGCAAAAACATCTGCGGCTCGTTGTCGGGCAAGTGAACGTCGGGCTGGTCGAACAGCGGCAGCATTTCGGCGGCACTCTTGCCGTCGAGCGCACGCACCGCCCATAAAGCCTCGCGCCGGTCGAGGTCGATCGAGCGGAAGGCATCGGCCTGGGCAAGCAGTTCGATCTCGCCGACATCGAGACCCGACCGCAGCCAGACATCGCGCACCGACTGGTATCCCTTGCCGCGTCGCGCAACGAAAGTTTCCACCTTCTTTTCGCCGAGGCCCTTGATCTGGCGGAAGCCCAGCCGGACGGCGTGACTGGTCTTGATGACATCGCGCATTTCGGCGTGCCGGGCACGGATTCGCTTGGGATCGAAACCGGAGCGTTCGAGCGTGCAGTCCCAATCGGAATGGTTGATGTCGACGGCCCGGATCTCGACACCATGGTCCTCGGCATCGCGGACCAGCTGTGCCGGCCGGTAAAAGCCCATCGGCTGCGAGTTCAGGATCGCCGCGCAGAAGACGTCCGGGTAATAGGCCTTGAACCAGCATGAGGCGTAGACGAGCAGCGCGAAGGCCGCGGCATGGCTTTCGGGAAAACCATATTCGCCAAAGCCCTCGATCTGCTTGAAGCAGCGTTCGGCGAAGTCGCGCTCGTAGCCGCGCGTGACCATGCCTTTTACCATCCTATCACGGTAATTTCCGATGGTGCCGGTGCGCTTGAAGGTGGCCATGGCACGCCTGAGTTGGTCGGCTTCGCCAGGCGTGAAGCCACCGGCGACGATGGCGATCTTCATCGCCTGTTCCTGGAATAGCGGCACACCCAACGTCTTGCCCAGAATTTCCTCAAGCTCCGGCTTGGGAAATACGTGATCCTCCTTGCCTTGCCGCCGCCTGAGATATGGATGCACCATATCGCCCTGGATCGGGCCGGGTCGGACAATCGCGACCTCGATGACGAGGTCATAGAAYTCGCGCGGCTTGAGGCGCGGCAACATCGACATCTGCGCCCGGCTCTCGATCTGGAAGACGCCGAGCGTGTCGGCGCGGCAGATCATGTCATAGACCTTTTGGTCCTCCGGCGGCAGCGTCGCCAGCGTATATGGCCGCCCATACGGGTCGCGCTCGTCGTAATGCGCCTCAAGCAAGCCGAAGGCCTTGCGCAGGCAAGTCAGCATGCCGAGCGCCAGGACATCGACCTTCAAGATGCCGACGGCATCGAGGTCGTCCTTGTCCCACTCGACCATCTTGCGCTCGTCCATCGCCGTCTTGACGATCGGCACGATCTCGTCGAGCCGGTCGCGGGTGATGACGAAGCCGCCGACATGCTGGGACAGATGGCGCGGAAAACCCATGATGCCGTTGGCATGTTCGATCACATGCCTGGTCAGCGGGTCGGCCTTGTCGAGCCCACCGGCTGCCGTTTCCCTCTCGCCAAGCTCGGACGAATACCAGCCCCAGATCGACCCGGATAACGCGCCCCTGACGTCATCCGACAAGCCCATCGCCTTGGCGACCTCGCGCAATGCCGAGCGGCCGCGATAGGTGACGACGGAGGCCGCGAGCGCGGTGCGCTTGGAGCTGTATTTCTCATAAATGAAGGCGATGACCTCATCGCGTCGCTCATGTTCAAAGTCGACGTCGATGTCTGGCGGCTCACCACGCTCCACCGAGATGAAGCGCTCGAAAAGGACATCGACGATATCGGGGCCGACATCGGTGATGCCGATGCAAAAGCAGATGACGGAGTTGGCCGCCGACCCGCGCCCCTGGCACAATATGCCCTTCGAGCGGGCAAACTGGACGATGTCGTGCACGGTGAGAAAATAGCGGGCATAGTTGAGCTTTTCGACGATGCCAAGCTCATGCCGGATGATCCCCTGCACCTTCTCCGAAACACCATCCGGATAGCGTTTTTTCGCCCCTTCCCAAGTCAGCCTTTCCAATTCCGCCTGCGGTTCGAGACCCGATTCCGTCGGTTCGTCGGGGTAGTTGTATTTGAGTTCCTTCAGTGAAAAATTCAGGCTTTCGGCGAAGCGCAGCGTCTCTGCCAGGGCTTCCGGATGCCGCCTAAAAAGGCGGCTCATATCCACGGGCCCTTTCAAATGGCGCTCGGCATTCGCCTTCAGTTCGAACCCCGCCTCGGTGACCGGCACATTGAGACGGATTGCCGTCAAGACGTCATGGAGCGGGCGCTGGCTCGGCGCGTGGTAAAGCGCATCATTGGTCGCCATCAGCGGCAATCCTGCCATCGCCGCCATGGCAACAGCCTGCTCTATCCTGAAACGATCATTGCCGCCGAAATTCGGAGCGACCGCCAGCCACAAGGAGGCACCAAAACGTTCCTTGAGGCTGCGCAGAAGCGCGACGTCGTCTTCCGTGGCGGCCACGACGTCGGGCAGCACGGCGAGCGACAGCAGATCACCCCACTCGAAAAGGTCGTCCTTGTAGAGAAGCGGCGCGCCCTTTTCGCTTTCATCCCGGGTATTGGCCTGGGTGAGCATGCGGCACAGGTGCCCCCAGCCCTTGCGATCCCTAGGATAGGCAAGAATGTCGGGCGTGCCATCGGCAAAAACCAGTCGGCAGCCGGGATGATAGGCAAGCCCTTCCGTATCGGCCATCTTCCAGGCGCGCACGGTGCCCGCGACAGTGTTGCAATCGGCAAGGCCGATCGCAGAAATCCCCAGAAATTTCGCCGCGATCACCAGTTCTTCCGGCGCGGAAGCACCGCGCAGGAAGGAGAAATTTGACTGGATGCCGAATTCGGCGTAGCTCGTGGCGGCGATCATGTTCACGCGAAAACCCCATGCAGGAACCAGCGCGGAGCCGTTGCTTGCGCACCATAAAGGCCCTGCCGGTAGAGCCAATAGCGGCGGCCATCGGCATCTTCGACGCGGTAATAATCCCGAGTTGGCGCCTCATTTCCCTCGCGCCACCATTCAGGTGCGATGCGTTCCGGCCCCTCGGCCCGCGTCACGCGATGCACGGCACGGCGCCAGCGGAAATGCGGCGGCGGACCATCGGGCACCTCAGTCAACGGAACGTCGATAGGCTCAGGCAAGCGGAACAGGCGAATGGGACGCTCCAGCCGGCCAGGCTGGGGGCTACGCCGTGCCTTGCCCGCCTTTGCGAATGCCTTCCGGTTTTCCTCCTGCGCATAAGAAGCAACAGTAGCGGCACGCTCTGGCAGGTGACTTTCAGCGGGAACAGGTTCGAGGACGGCGGCCTCGCCGAGCCGAGCCGTCACCCGGTCGGCAAAGATCGCCAACCCCTCGCCATCATCTTCGACCTCGCCGGCAAGATCGCCCTGGCGTGCATCGAAACGGGCTGTCGAAAGTGCCGACAGGCGGACGAGATCGAAGCCACAGCCGGCATCGATGGTCTCGCCAAGCGCTGTCAGCCGTTCATGAAACAGCTTTCGCACCAGCCCAGCTTCGCGGATCGGCCGTGAGGCCCCGACCGTGATGCGGCTGACCATGCCGTCGACCCGAAACAGCAAAAGCTCGAGCGTGCGCGCACCTTCCTCGCGACGCTCGAGATCGATCTTGAGCGTCGCGGCAAGCAGGCCGACCAGCCGCTCGACATCATCGATCAGCGAAAGCGGGTCGGCGAGATGCCGCTCGACCGAAAGGGGCGCCACCGGCAGGCGCGGCGAAACCGCCTCCTCCAGATGTCCAAGGCCCTGGTCGAGCCGCTCGATGAGTGTTGCGCCGAAACGCCGGACAAGCGGCGCGCGCGGTCCATCCATGATCGCGCCGACGGTGCGCAGCCCGACACTTTCGAGGCTTGTCTTCGTTTTCGGATCAAGCCGCAGCGCCGATAGCGGCAGGCGGGCGAAGAAGTTGCGCTCGCTGCCTGGCGCAATAATCTGGCCAGCGGCAAAATGCGCCGCAGCCCACGCCGCTCCCGGCGTGGAGGCAAGGCCTGCACGGACATCAAAGCCCTGGTGGAAAAACCGCGCCATCAGATCGGCGAGCAGGGCTTTTTCGCCGCCAAAGAGATGGGTACAGCCGGTGATGTCGAGGAACAGCCCGTTTTCACCGTCGAGCGCGACAAGCGGCGTGTAGCGGTCGCACCAGTCGGCGAGGCTTTCGAGCAGCCGGCGATCGGCCTCGGGATCGGCCTCGACGATGTCGATATCAGGATGCATGGCGCGCGCCTCGGCGATGCCCATTCCCGGCCTAAGCCTGCGGGCTTCAGCCTGCTCGTCGAGGGCGGCGATGCGCTGGGCGTTGTTCTCGCGATGGCTGATCACCAGGGGCTGGCTCGGCCGCGGACCTGAACGCCAGGACCGTCCCAGCCGCCGCCGCAGGATCCGCTCGGCCGCGAGATGGGGAAACCACAGCGACACGATTCTCTGGGCTGTCTCTTCTTTCTTCGAAGGTGTGTGCATTTGGGTTCCATTCCAGAATAAATTTGCCGGCAAGTGCGGCGCGACTCTTGCCGATTTCGACAGTGACGGCGGGCGGGCCGATGGAACCGGCGAGCGGACCAGCGATCGTGCGCCGAAGCGAGGCTGGCGCTGGCGAGGCGATGAGCCGGACGGGTGCGGCGGTCGGTTCCGGCTCGGCCGACTGGCGCAACAGGAGCACTGGCCGGCCGGCCTCCTGAGCGCGACGGTGAAGCCGCCGTGTCGCTGTGAGATCCAGCCCGCGCGGATTGCCGCGCAACTCGACGATGACGGTGGCAATCTCGTCGATGCCGGTGGCTTCCTCGGCGATCCACAGCGCATCCGTCGGCTTGGGCGCCTCGGCAATAAGCAGGCGATCCGGCGCAAGGCCGAAAAGCCAATCCACGCCCCCCGCATAAGGAAGCCCGGCCTCCCTGAAGATTTCGGCGGTGCCGATCCACAACACCAGCGCGCCCGGCTTCCGGCAGGCCTTGAGCATGAGGCTGACAAGACAAAGAGCCAGGCCCGCGGCGGCCCCTGCATTGCGCGTTTGGGTGCCATGGATTTCGGTCAGCGCGGCTTTCGGCAACCCACCGCCCAAGGCCTCGTCGAGTCGCTCGACGCCGGTCGGCAACAAGAAGTCGCGCGCCGAGGCAACGCCGTTACGACGGACCAGCACGCCTGAAGGCGCCGGGCTGTCGGAGGGCGACACCAGCAGTTCGGGCAGCGTGCCTTCGATTTTCGCTATCTTCTGGCGCAGGGCAAAAACGACGTCCCGCGCCACGGCGCTGGTTGCCATGTCGATCTGCCTTCGATTAGTTGTTCCTGTTATGTTCTTATAGATTCCAGAGGCGCCCGTGAGAGTCAAGCCGATTCATGGGGAATTTATTCCTCTCCCGGGAACAGCTGCTCACCGCTTATTTATCGCCGGTGCGGCAAAAGCCTCGTAAGCACTGCAGCGAACGGCTATATGCCCTCAAAAGGAAGAATAATGGCCCGTATCTACAAAACCCGCGCCTGGCACGACCAGCTTTCGCCCTCGATCGAGGAGATGGAGCTTCTGTCGCTCGAAGCCTATGCGCATCTGCCGGAGGAGTTTCGCCAGCTGACTGGCGAGGTCGTCATCCAGATGGCGGAATTCCCCACCGACGAGATCATGGACGACCTGTCGCTGGAAACGCCTTTCGACCTGCTCGGCCTGTTCGAAGGGCGCGGCATCGCCGAGCGCTGGAACCCGCAGACCGGCGAAGGCCCCAACCGCGTGACGCTCTACCGCCGCGCCATTCTCGACTACTGGTCCGAGAATGAGGAGACTTTGGGCGACATCGTCACCCATGTGCTGATCCATGAGATCGGGCACCATTTCGGCCTTTCCGACGAGGACATGGAAAGGCTGGAGGAAGCCGCCGAATAGCGGCAGCTCCCGAAAGGTCAAAAATCGCTGAGCTTGGTGACGCCGGCCTCGTAGTCGTGGCCCTCGACATCTTTCACCACGGCCTGGCCGCAGCGCATGGTCTTGGTTTCCGTGTCGAAGGCATAGGTCGGCGAGCCGAACAGGTGCCAGCCCTTGTTCATCGCAGCGGTGACCTTGTGGCAGAAGGTGGCGTCGTCGGGGCCGGTCAGGAAGCGGTAGAGTTTCATTTTTCGTCTCCCGTCATTTCAGCGATCATCGCGGCCCTCGCCAGTACCTTCTCGGCCTGGACCAGATGCAGCCGCTCGACCATCTTGCCACCGAGCGAGATTACACCGCGCGAGGCGTTTTCGGGAAGCGCGAAGGCATCCGCAATGGTACGCGCTTCGGCAAGGGCTTCGACAGACGGCGAAAACGCCGCGTTGGCGCCCGCGATCTGGGCGGGATGGATGACGGTCTTGCCGTCGAATCCCATGGCGGATGCCTCGGCGCAATCGCGCACGAAGGCTGCGATATCGCGAAAATCGTTGGACACGCCGTCGAGCATGTCGAGGCCGCCGGCACGCGCGGCAAGCACCATCTGCATCAGCCAGGGCATCAAATAGCGCCGGTCGGGCGTCATCAGAACGCCGGTTTCCTTGACGATGTCGTTGGTGCCGGCAACCAGGCAGGTAAGCCGCGAGGCCGGGTCGCGGCCAAGCTCGGCAATGGCACCGATGTTGATCAGCGCGCGCGGTGTCTCGACCATCGCCCACAGCTTCATCTCGTCGGGCGCGTCATTGTCGTCGAGCACATCGCCGGCCTCCAATATGTCGCGCGGCGTGGCGACCTTGGGCAACAGCACGCCGTCGACATTCCAACCGCTCGCGGCCGTGAGGTCGTCGGCGCCCCACTCGCTCGACAGAGCATTGATGCGCACGACGAATTCCTTGTTGCTCGCCGGGCGTGCGGCCAGAAACTGCCCGAGCCTTTCGCGGGCCGAAACCTTCTCCTGCGGCAGCACCGCGTCCTCGAGGTCGAGGACGACAGCGTCGCAGGCAAGCGAGGCGAGCTTGGCCAGCGCCTTTTCGTTGGTGGCGGGCACATAAAGCACCGAACGGCGCGGGCGCGAGACAGAATGTGACATCTGGTCTTCTTGCCCGGCAATGCTGGCCCTTGCAAGGTCTTGCGGGGTGGTGGCGTAACTGCTTTTGTCCTCCATCAGCAACAGACGGGAACACTCCATGGCACGCTACGACGTGGTCATAACAGGCGGCGCGATCGTCGGCAGCTCGATCGCCTATTATCTGCGCGAGGAGGGTTTTACCGGCTCGATCGCGCTGATCGAGCGCGACCCGCAATTCGCCCATGCGGCAACCACGCTGTCCTGCGCTTCGATCCGCCAGCAATTCTCGATCCCCGAAAACATCCGCCTGTCGCAGTTCACACTTGGCCTGTTTAGGCGCCTCAAGGACGAATTCGGCCCCGACGCCGACATCGGCTTCCGCGAGGGCGGCTATCTCATCTTGGCCGGCGACCACGGTTTTCCCATCCTCAAGGCCAATCATGAGGCGCAGATGGCCGAGGGTGCCGACATCGTGCTTGAGGATGCCGAGCAGCTGGCCAAGCGCTTTTCCTGGATTTCGACCGAGGGCATTTCCGCCGGCGCATATGGCCGTACCGGCGAAGGCTGGTTCGATGCGCACGCCATGCTCGGCCTGTTCCGCAAGGCGCTCAAAACCAAAAACATCGACCTGATCACATCAGAGGTGGTCGGCATCGAGCGCCAGGGCAACCGCATCGTTGCCGTCACGCTAGCCACTGGCGAGCGGCTGGAGGCCGGCACGGTGTTCAACGCCGCCGGTCCGAATGCCGGCAAAGTGTCTGAGATGGCTGGCATCGTGCTGCCGGTCGAGCCGCGCAAGCGCAATGTCTTTGTCTTCGAAGCGCGCGACAAGTTTGCCGACATGCCGCTGATGGTCGACCCGAGCGGGGTCTATGTCCGCCCTGAAGGTTCGGTCTACATCACAGGCGGTGCCGAGAGCGAGGACGGCGAGTTGGCCGCCGATGCCACCGACTTCAACCCCGACTGGTCGCTGTTCGAAGAGGTGATCTGGCCTGCTTTGGCGACGCGCGTGCCGGCCTTCGAGGCGATCAAGGCAACACAGGCCTGGGTCGGGCATTACGACTACAACGCGCTCGACCAGAACGCAGTCATCGGCCCGCATCCCGAGGTKACMAACTTCATCTTCGCCAACGGCTTTTCCGGCCACGGCCTGCAGCAGGCGCCGGCGGTGGGCAAGGCGCTGGCCGAGCTTGTGGTGCATGGCGGCTACCGGACCATCGACTGCTCGGCCTTCGGCTACCAGCGCATCGCGGAGGGCAGCGCGTTCCGCGAGCTGAACGTGATCTAATCTCGCCCCTCACCCTCTCCTCGTGAAAAACAAGGATAGGGTGGGGGCGAAGAATTTGTCCACGGTAGATCAGTGTCTGTGTCGGGAGTTGCCCCCTTACCGGGGCGCAAGCCCGGTCCGGTTTCGGCTATGCAGCAACCCGCCCGGCTTCCCCGTCACCGTGGTTCCAGCTTGAGGCGAAGAACAACCGCAAAGTTTATGAGACCTGTTTCACACCGGGTGGCTGCCAAGTGCCCTGGCCCGCAGGCAGGATCGAAGGTGGCGTAGGCTTCGGCCAATACAAGCGCAAAACGAGGTAGATTTTGTCATCGGGTGCCGGAAGCCAGTTTGCTTCCTTGTCCGCGCCGGGGCTGTCTTTTTGAAGATACAGCGTCAGCGAGCCGTCGGCGTCCTTTTTCATCGCCGGCAACATCGGAGAGTTGATGAGGTAGCGATTGATCGGGTTCTTGACCAAGAGCTGGCTCTTGCCGTCATACATCGTAACGGACCAGAACGCGTTCACCGGCGGCAACTGGCCGGGTGCGAAGGTGATGGTGTAATTGTGCTTGCTGCCGTCGAGCGTCTCGCCGGCCGCATCCACTCGGGTGTAGGGGTACATGGCCTCTACGGCGTCGTTACCGTAGAGACCGCCCTTGGCTGCGCCGGCCCGCATCAACCAATCGCCGTTGAAGAAGGCTTCGTCGCCAAAAATCGAGCCGACATTCCAGCCGTTGATGACCTTGTTTCCGCTGGCCAGCCATTTGTCGACCTTGCCGTCGCCCTGCTTCATGGCCACCAGAATTTCGGCTTTGTGTTCGAGCGATAATTCCTTGAAATCGAAGGTCTTGCCGGGGCCGATGCCAATCTTGGCAAGTTTCGCGCGAACAGCCTGGTCCCTTGGCGTCTCGGGCACGAATTGCAGCGCCGCGTCGAGATATTCAAAGAAGTTATCCTTGATGCCGGCCGTGGTGGCGGGAACGAAATTGATCGTCGGCGCGGCCGGCGGTGCCGGGAGCTTGAGAAAGGCAGAAAGCGGCTGAGCTTTGTAGCCGGCCTGGAATTTCTCGACGTTCGGCATGTCTTCGGGGTTGAAGAGCTGCGTGCGGAGAAGCGAGAACGTGAACGGCGTCGTCGATCGGAAGACCTTCTTGATCCCGGCGGGCGTTTCACCCTTCCAGTCGGGGCCGACCACCAAATAGTCGCCCGGCTCGGTCCCCGTGGCGCGCGAGCCGATATAGCCATAGTTGTAGGTGTTGCCGTCGATGAGCTGGACCGAGTAGTAGCGCTCCTTTTCGATCGCCGGCACCGAGATGACCATCGGTTCAGCCCGCAAATCCAGCCACGTCATCGAGTAAGGCGTATCGCTGTTCGGCGTGATGACAGCCGTATCCGCCGGGGTGGCGACATGGTGCATGTTGTTGATTTCGTTGAATGGCGCCTTGAACTGCCCCGAATTCCTGTCGACAGCGAACTCTTGCATGACCGCATAATTCATCACCAGCGGCAGGCCGTAGATAAAGCCTTCCTCGGCGATGTCCTTGGCCTCGATGATGCCGGGGTGGCTCTGCGCCATCAGCAGGCTTGGCCTCGCAATCGCAGCGCCGGCGGCGATCGCCGCAGCGGAGCGAAGTAGATCTCGCTTCGTCAACATTTGCCGTACTCCTCTTATTGTTCGATGAGTTGTCGAATCGATTCGAGCGGCAGGCAACTCCGGCGCAAGACCCGGTCCGGATCCGGCTATGCAGCAGGGCTGCCACGCTGCTCCGGGGCCGAAAGCCCCGGATATGCCCGACAAAAGCGTTGCCTTCCGCATTCCCTATCTGACGAGTTCGATCTCGCCTGGCTTCCAGGTCTTGTCGAACCATGACTCCAGTGGGCCATAGAGGCGAAGGAGAACGTTCCAACCCTTGCCAGGAACTGTCTGGACCCAGTTGGCCTCATGGCCTTCCGGCGCTGTCGGGCCGAACCAGACATCCACCGAGGAGTCAGCGTTGATCACAATGTCTTTCTTGTCGCTGCCAATGCTTGGAAATTGCTGGTCTGTCTGCAGCATCGAACGCGTCTGATTGTCGTACACCACGAACGACCAGAATTCCTTTGCCGGAATGTTTGGCGGCAGGTGCACCTTGTAGGTCTTGCTGCCATCGAACGGCTTGCCGTCCTTGTCGGTCGTGGCACCGGCATATTGCGAACCGATGCCGACGCGCTTTATCGCCATGGCCGGCGTGACGCCCGTCGCGTAGTAGTGAAACAGAACACGGGCATCCAGATAGCGTACGCCGGACTGCAGAAGAAACTCGTAGCTGCCGCCGACAAAGCCGGTGAACCAGGCACTGTCCGGATAATAATACGCGTCCTTCATGCGGGTCTTGAAGGTGATGGTGCGCGCCGTCGCGTTGCCGACGGCCACGGCTTCAGTGAGTATCTTCTTCATCCGCTCGTCGGGTGCGAAGGGTTTGCCCTTTTCGATGCCGATGGCGGCGAGCTGTCCCAGCACTTCCGGGTGATAGGCCTCGTTCGGCTCGTATTGAACGATGTTGTTCACTTCCTCGTAGAAATGGAAATCATTGGCATGGATGGTGTTGTACTCCTTGCCCGAGGAATTGATGATCTTCATCGGCGGCGGGTTGTCAGCGTCCGAAAGAAGATAGACTTTGGCGAACTTCTTGGTGTTTTCGACCGCAGTCGCGGTGCTGCCCTCCTTGAGGAAGCCACGCCAGAAGAAGAGGTTTCCGTAAGTCGAGGTTCGAAGCGCGAAATAGCCTTCAGGTATCTCGCCCTCATAGCCCGGCGGCAAAAGCAGGTATTTCCCCCCTTTGCCCTTGTCCGGGCCGGCATTGCCGACATCGCCGACATATTCGAACCAGTGGTTGTCGATCATGCCCAGGATATCGGGTGGTGTTTCGATGACCAATGGCCCGGCCTTGGTGTCCAGCCACATGAGATTGTAGATGCTTTCGGTGTTGCCGGTCAGGAACAGCGAACGCGAGTCCATGAGGTTTTCGAAGATCAGGATGGATTGGTTGTCGTTGGCGCCCTGGCTGGCGATGCCAACCCGGAGAGCTTCGACGGAAGCACCAGGCATGGCATTGAGAAAAGCGTCGACGCCACGCATGAAATCGAGATTGTCGTAGATCTTCTCCGAAGTAGCGTCATCCGGGAAGCCATCGAAAAAGTTCAGCTTGCCAAGCCTGGTGTCCAGGCTCTCCGGCGTGATGATCGAATCCGGTATCGGCGTTGTCATCTTCATCTTTGGCGCCGTATCGGCGGAAGCGACTCCCAAGCCCATCATTGCCACCGCAGCGGTGGCACAAAGCAGTCTCGTCATGCGCATGATTGCCCTC
>NZ_JBFUIP010000132.1:0-15859 GCF_056401815.1 Aminobacter sp. P4_D5
GTGGATATCCTTTTCGACCATCTAGTAAGGTTTAGAGGAAGCGACGGCCAAGTCAAGCATCAGCCGGTGAGGCAGGCCGTGGCGGCTTAGCAAACTTCCGACGATGCTCAAGATGATGGCATATCCCCAGACGTCTGCTTTGCTTTCGCATCTTATAAAAGGAGACAGTCCCCAAACCACCCCGAATCCGACGCTGCGTGGCGACTGGTGACCTTTTGGCAGCAAACGACCTGATCGTGCTTCTCACTGTCGCTGTCCATAACCTGCCATACGTGCAGCGACGGAATACGCCTAGTTGCGATGGCTGCAGAACAGTCGAGCAGGCTAAGGCTTTCGCGCGGCACGCTGGCTACGTCTACTTGCGGACCAGGCAAAACTGACCGCTACAACCGACATCAGGCGCGTTGCCGACCGTCAGAATCGGGGCCGTTTGCGGTCGGTCCGGTTTTGGCGAAATCTCGCAATAACCCGCCATTCGGCAGCCGACCCCGTTTCGGTCGTTTACCCTAGATCGTAAGAATGTCAGCTTCGAGCCCGAAGCCGCCGTTCGAGGAACGTCACATACCTTCAATGTTCAAGCTACCTGGCGCCTCCGCGCCTATTTTCACAAATGCCTTGGTCGCTGGGGTTGGCTCGCGGACCGCCAGGGACAGCTCGAAAGCTGCTTCCGGCTCGGCTATTGCGCGATATGCAATGCGATCCGGCCGAAAGCTCGCCATGCTCTCCGGGACGATGGACACGCCTGCGCCCACCGCGACGAGCGACAGAACGGCATGCATACCATGCGCCTCCTGCGTGATCTGAGGCACGAAGCCGGCGTCGGCACACAATCGGATCACCTGAAGGTGGAAGCCTCGCCCTTCGATCATCGGCCATAGAACAAATGCTCCATCCGCAAGGTCCGCAAGGGTCAGCCTGTCTTGGCGCAACAAGGGATGATCAATCGGCAGGGCCATGCAAAGCCGGTCGTGATCGAAGCCGTGCAGCTCGATCCCCTCCGCATCTGCCAGTGGGGAAATGATGATCGCGGCATCTAGCGTACCGTTCAGAAGACCGACGATCTGGGCTGCCGTGGTCGCCTCGCGCAGTTCCACGCGCACATCAGGCCGCGCATGTCGAAACGCTCTTATCGTATCGGGCAATCGTCCATAGAGCGCGCTGCCGACATATCCCAGCCGGACAAGGCCGGTGAGGCCGGCGGCTGTCTCCCGCGCCATGCGGATCGAGTAATGCGCCTGGCGTAGCGTCTCACGCGCTTCACGGAGAAACGCATGACCTGCAGAGGTCAGGCCCAGTATCCGGTTGGCACCCCGTTCGATCAAGATGACGCCCAGATCATCTTCCAGCCGTCTAATCGCAACCGTCAACGGTGGCTGGGACATTCCGAGGCGGTGAGCCGCACGGTGGAAATGACCCTCCTCCGCAACGGCGATGAACTGCTCCATTTTGCGCAGGTCGATCATACCGCGCCCCGATGAGAGCGGCTGGTCTGATACGTGATTCATATCGTGATGCCATTTCTTTGGTATTGGACGTATCGTAACATTGTGGCCATCTTCCGCGCAATGAAGGAAGCCATGATGAACCAATTAGATTTTTGCGGACGCACTGTCCTCATAACCGGAGCGGGCCGAGGCTTAGGCCTCGCCTATGCGAGAGCGGTCGGCCAGCTCGGCGCGACTGTCCTGCTGCACGATGTGGGTGCGAATACTGATGGAACCGGCACCGAGCCAGCGATTGCGGAAAACGTCGCCGCGAGCCTTTCCCTTGAAGGGACCACCGCGCACCCCTTCCACACCCCGATAGACACGCGCGATGACTGCCATACACTGGTGCGCAATTGCCTGGCCGTGAACGGACGCCTCGATGCGGTGATCCACAATGCCGGCTGGGTGGGCTACGAACAGATCGAGGACCTTCAAGATGCCTCCTTCGACCACATGATGACGGTCATGGCGAAGGCGCCGCTCTGGATCGCTCAAGCCGCATGGCCCCGCATGCGTGAGGCTGGCTATGGCCGGATCGTGCTGACGACCTCCTGCCGCGCTCTTTATCCGCAATATGTCCAGAAGGGTCTTGCCTCGTACGCCGCAGCCAAGATGGCCGCCGTGGGCGTCATGAACGTTCTTGCGGAAGAGGGGGCTGCGCACGGCATCATCGTCAACGCGGTTTCTCCGGTTGCGAAGACCCGGATGTGGGGCGTGGAGGGCGAACCGGACGAGCTGAAACCCGAAACTGTCGCGCCGGGCGTAGCTTTCCTTGCCTCCGACGCCTGCACAGAAGGGGGCTGGATACTGCGGGCTGCGAACGGGCAGTTCCATGCGACTCGCGCAGTTGAGGCCGAGGGGGTGGATTATCCGCGCGACCTGCGCGCGGTCCACGCTGCCACTCCAGCCGCCGTGGCTAAGGCATGGGACCAGATTGCGGTCCTTGCGCAGGAGCCGCGGTCATGACCGCCGTCCCCGACTTCAAGATTGCAGTCAGAGCTAACGCGATCATTGGCGAAAGTCCCATCTGGAGCGCGCGGCGCAACCGGCTGCTGTGGATCGACATCATGGGCGGGCAGGTCCATAGCTACGACCCGGCAACCGGACATGATGACGTCATCGACGTTCCCGCCGCTGCCGGCCTGCTGGCAGAGGGGCCGGCAGGTCAGATCGTTCTGGGCCTCGACTGCGAGCTGGCACGCCTTGGAGCGGATGGCCGCATCGAACGCTTCGCACGCTCTCCACATGCCGATCAGGCATTTCGGTTCAACGACGGGAAGTATGACCGCCAGGGTCGCCTGTGGACCGGGCTAATGAACAAGGAAGGACAGAAGGGCGTCGGCATCCTCTACCGGTTCGATCCGGATGGAACGTGGCATATCGCCGATACCGGCTTCGATCTGCCCAATGGCCTGGAATGGAGCCGGGATGGCCAAACGCTCTACTACACGGACTCGCACAAGGGGGAGATCTACGCCTACGATTTCGATCCGGCCACAGGCGAGATCAGCAACCGCCGCCTGTTCTTCGGCATGGACCCCAAGGAGGGAAAGCCCGATGGCCTGACGATGGACGGTGCCGGCCATCTTCTCAGTGTCCTGTTCGACGGATCGGCCATCGCCCGCATTGCTCCTGACGGCTCTCTTGAGCGTCTGATCCCTCTCCCTGTACCGCGCCCGACGAGTTGCGCCTTTGGCGGCGATGGCCGGACCTTGTTCGTCACCACGGCCCGGATCGGCCTGACAGACGAACGCATTKCCTGCGCTCCGGCCTCAGGGGCGCTTCTGGAAGTCGATTATGAGGACGCGGTGCGATGAAGGACCACCATCTGTCTCGCCGCGATGAACGTGGCGAAAGCCGATGCGAATGTCAGCTTGGTCACGATAGCTGCTGAAAAACCTTCAACATCAGAATGGCTRGTTCCCATCCCGTTGGTGTCATTCTCGATTGGGTAATCGCAAGGTGGAAGCAGAAGTCAAATTTCCGGCAGCATCGGGGCCGACAGCGGACAGGCAGGTTTTCGACGAATTTCGCGGTAAGCCGCCAATTCCGCGGGCAACCACCGCCAATCTCGGACAGACGAAGACATTCCCAATTTCCCACCATCTCATAGGAATAAGCTGGACACGTGATACCTGCCCGCTGGTATCAATAGAGACACTTATTCTGATGCAGTAGGAAATAACTCTTTGCCAAAGCCGAGAGACAGGCCCTCCCCAAATTGTGGGTAGACCTAAGCGAGCGGGAGGCGGTAAATATCCTTTCGACTTTGCCGTAACCGCTGGTGAGGATCAGCCGCCCCAAGGAACAGCCGGTGGTTCACGTTCGGGATATGCGTGACGCTGAGATAGCCACCCGTTGGCTTTGCGAAGCTTTCGTTTGACCACGCCACAGGCAGGACTGGCGACAGGACAAGCGCCTGCGCTCTCCCCTTCAGAGCGAGCCAGATCGATGTTTCGATGGATTGCACGTTGTCAGTCTTCCAAGGTTTGATAGCTTAGCGACGTATGGAGTTGGAATGGGGTGTTCTGGGATGCGAACTGTTGTCGGTGTCGCGCTTGCGTTGATCGGACTTGCAGGGTTCGATGCGGCGGCTTCGGGTCGCCCAGCAGATGATTTTGATCCCAACAAATACCGACAGATTTCGCTCTTTTGCCCTGGCTCCAATGGCGGGGTGCTAGAGGCGGAGTTCAAAGTGCCATCGGGCGCAAACTTTAAGCTGATCGGCAGGTTTCAAGATGCCGGATGGAACGCAAAACTCGAAATAGTCGAGTTTGAGCTTATCAGTGGCTTTGACCAAACTGGCAGTTTCGCAATCGACCTGCGCAAGAAGAACTCCGAGGAAGAAAACGCAATCGCGGCTCACGCGCTCAATTTCATCAACCCCACTATGCTCAAAGTCTGTCGCGGCTCGATAGATGTGAAAGAGCGCTTCCAGGAAAAGCTGAGAAAGAACGCGGAGCAGTAGGCAATCAAAGCCCGAGTCTCTGCTTCACCTCTGTCGCCTTTGCGTCGACGATTGACACCCACCGCTGCGCCACCATCGTCACCCATGGTCGAGGAGCATTGCCGCGCGCCCCATAATGAACGTAAGCGGCATAGTTCGCCGTGTAGCCGAGGTAGATCGTGTCCCCGAGATCCGCGCTGTTGATCACCAGCAGCATATCGCCGAGATCGGCCGGCACTGACATTCCGGGATTGGCCCGGTTCAGCGTTGGCATAGCCGTTGTCGAAGCCATCAGCGAGGAACGGAGAAACCCCGTGTCGCCGACAGGTACGAGTTGGTTCAGTTGCGACACGGCTTCCTTGAACACCGCCTCAATCGCACCTTCGACTTTCTGGGCCCACTGACCGACCGTCGCAGCGAAGCTGGCCATCAGCGCACCAGCTGAGCGACAAAGTCGATCTTATATTCGGCGAAGCACTTGCAGCCGATGGTGTGGCGCGTTGGCGTGCCCGGAGCATGCGGATATAAGCGACGACCATGGGAGTTGCCGCGCAGTGGGGCATATCAAGTGTGGTGGTGAGGGCGGTGACGATTCGAACTTTTCACCGCCAAATCCCGCCGCTTCTACGCTTTTCACACATAAACTATCTCCTGCTCTTCTCACGAGCGCGGTCTGGGTGGCTAAAGCGTACTATGGAGGGAAACCGGCGGCATCTGGCGCGCCCGGCAGGATTCGAACTATCTGATGGCTGTGAGCCTATTGGAGTGACATTCGTCCGCTTTTGGGGAGCGTTGATTAGAGCCTGAACGTCCGGCTTTGGGCGCATAGCGGACACAAAATTCCGCTTCTGACCCCAGTGAGGTGTTCCGCTAAAGTCAATTCGGATGTCGCCGACCTGTCAGTGTCCAGACGTATCCGCGCTCGAAGCAAGCCCCATGAATCCAAGCGCCGATACTCGTATTTTCAGCGCTCCCGTGCTTATCTGCCGGCTGCATTCCAGAGGTCGGCAAGCATGCTCGAGATGGTGCAAACCCTGTCGGAAGCCAATCCGTTCTTGCTTGCCTTCTCGCTGCTGATCTTTGACATCCCGCGCTACACCTTGTCCTTGGTTTCACTGGCGCTGTTTGGAGTATGGGGAAAGGCTCAGCGCGCGCATTTAGCTGCCGATCAGTTCTCGGTAACCGTGATAATTCCTACTTTCAACGGAGGGACCGGCCTCCATCCCACGCTTGTCTCGCTGCAACGTCAAACTCACCGGCCGGTCGAAATTATCGTCGTCGATGACGGTTCGACCGATGACACCCGGATGACTGCGGAGCGGGCTCGCGCTTTGGGTCTTGTGACCATGGTGATATGCTATGGAACCCGCTTTGGACGCAGCGCCGCAATTAACGCGGCCAGGTTTGCCAGCGGTGACTTGATCATGACGGTCGATGCGGACACCGTTCTAGAAACGACCGCCATCGAGCGGCTCGCTTCGGTTTTCTGGGATCCACGGGTGGCCGGAGCAAGTGGCAACATTGCCATCATGAATGAGCGTGGAACGCAGCAAACTGGGCGAGCGGGTCTTTGCCGACGAGACCACGCCGACATTGGCGCTGGGAACGGGCAAGGCCAAAAAGGCGGCTATGGGCTACGCACGCGACGACCGGCCCTTTGGCGGTGTCAGCCCGCCGATGGTGGCCTATCGCTTCGAGGACAGCCGCGGTGGCGACTGCGTTGCGCGCCACATGAGGGGCTTCACTGGCATCCTGCAGGTTGTTGGATACTCAGCTTATACCCAGCTGGCCAAGGCGAAAGCCGGCGCCAATGAGACCATTGCGCTTGCCGGATCCCCTATCAAGGTCAAGGCCTCAGATTTCTCGCGGATTTTTAAGCGGTATCGCTCTTAATAGTACCCGAAGAGCGACCAATCGGTAATTCAAAGGTTTTCATGGCTCGTCGGGCTGGCGGAAATCAAAATCACGATTTCATCGTGGTGCGGTATTATTGCAACCCTAAGGAGTACCTACGCCCCGTAGTCTAGTGAAGGGGTTAGAATTTATGAATATCAAGTACCTGATCGGCGCGTCTGCTGCCGCAATCCTCGCATTTTCCACAGCTTCCAATGCTGCGGACGTTGTTGGCGGCCCCGAGGCTCCGATTGCCTTGGCGTTCGATTGGTCGGGCGGCTATATCGGCGTAAACCTCGGCGGTGGTTTCGGCAAATTCAAGCATCCGGTCGAAGTTACTGCTGTGGGCGCGCCCGGCCCCCTTATGGACGGGTCGGTTGGCCTTACGGCTGGCGGTTTCCTCGGCGGTGTCCAAGCCGGCTACAACTGGCAGTCGGGCCAGATGGTCTACGGCGTCGAAGCCGACTTCCAAGGTTCAAGTGTTAAGGGCGAAGGCTCGATCGACGTAGGAGGGCTTTTGCTCGGCGGCGCAGCCTTGACCGGTGAGGCCGGCACTAAGGTCGATTGGTTCGGTACCTTGCGCGCCCGCATCGGCTATACGCCTGTCGACCGCTTTATGGTCTACACTACGGGCGGTCTCGCATATGGCCACGTTAAGAGCTATGTTTCAGCCAATGTTGCCGGTCTTGGTGGTATCGACTTGAGCAAATCCGAGACGAAGGCCGGATGGAAGGTCGGCGGCGGTGCTGAGTATGCGCTCACCAATAATTGGACCCTTAAGTCCGAGTATCTCTACACTGATCTCGGCAAGACCACGCTGTATAGCGGAGATATCATCGGTGCGGGGACCAATACGACTCTAAAGAACGATGTTGCGTTCCACACCGTACGTATTGGCCTGAACTACAAATTCTGATCGAAGTATCTCCAGTCTATCGAAAGGCTCCAGCGAAAGCTGGGGCCTTTTTTGCAGCGGCAAAACGAAAAAAGCGGACTGCCGCAACGAGAGACAGCAGGGACCATATTGCTAGCGTCGGGAGTATGGTCAACCGTCAATTCGTCTGTTTTGTTCGCTCACCATCGTCCCGTATGCATCCCAGTGTTTTCGCAGCGACTTCCAAAGATGCTCGGGTCAGAGATGACCACCCGCGTGCGGTACTGCATCGTACGCATACGGCGAGGGCCGCGGGAATGTCCGTTTCGCGCGTAGCGAGGGCTTGATAGTGCTGTGATCAGGCGGCCTGTGCGGCGGCTTGCTCGGCCCGGCACTTCCACTCCCAAGGTAGAAGCTCATGCAACCGCGACTGTGGTATCGATGCGCTACGGGCATGATGTCGTTGGCAGCAAGGTTTAGGCCCGACTCACCGCCGTTGCTGCGATTGGGGGCACTGGTGACGTGCACTGCCATGTAGGCCCAGATCAGGCAGCCGAACCAAACGATGCCGGTTCCGCCTAAAAAGATGTTGAGTAGCAAGGTGGGCCTTATATCCTGGGAACTCGTTTCAGCCTGGCGGACTTCTATTTGAGCTTCTGGATCGCCTTGCTCGGCCGTGATGGCATATGCTCAAGGTCTCCGGCGATTGCCAAGCTGTATAACTTGGTTCGATCTCGTGCCAGCGCAACGCGCTATCTCGAAGGCGCCGAGCGGATAGAGAAGCAATATGCCAATTTGATGAGGAAGACCCCAGCGGGCTTCATCGCTTAACTTAGCCAATGAAGAAACGATCAGGGCTGTCTTGTGGCGTGGGGGGCGCTTCCCGCCTGTCGGCTTTTCGGCAGGGAACATCGAAAGCTGCCCTTGCGCGACCGGCTAGAAGCTCTCGCCAGATCAACCATACTCAGCTGGCTGTTGCTTTGCCAACCTCTCCGGCTCTCGTACGTGCGCGCCATCGTTTGGAGCGGCGATGCTCGTGACACACACACGACCCATTCCGGAAATCAGCATCGCCAGGGTTTGACCAAGTTAATTTGCGGATCACAGTGCCCGCCAGAGAGGACCAATCAATTGTCGGGAAGCGGCAACGGTGCGTCACTCAAGGTCCGCAGGTAAGCGATGAGGTCTGCTCGCTGCTCCTCGTCCTGCAGGCCAGGGAAAGCCATATCTGTTCCAGGCAACGTGAGTGCGGGGTTTGAGATAAAAAAGTTGAGTTCCTCAAAGGTCCAATTGCCACCAGCGTCCTTTAGAACTGACGAATAGGCGACATCGCTTTGTGAACCCTTCGGCCGACCTAAGATGCCCCACAGATTCGCTCGTCCGGGAACCTGGACCCCCGGCGCTGAAAGATGACAAGCCCCACATGTTTTGTCGAAAAGTTCTTTGCCGGATTTAGCGTTTGCCAATGCAAGTCGAGCCGAAATCGGTGCAATGGCCGGTCGTCCGGCGCCATGACTCTGCAAGTAGGCCACGACGTCATCGTGACCACTTAGCTTGGCCAAATGTATGGGCGGACTTCCATTCGATGTCAGTGCATTAACATCTGCTCCAGCATCCACAAGATGGATGACGCACTGAAGGCAGCCATTCTCGGCAGCCACGTGCAGCGGGGTCTGCGATTTTGCCAACTGATTTGGATTGGCCCCATTATTGAGTAGCAGCTTCACGATGTCAGCGTACCCACCCTTGTTGGCGGCGTAGAGTGGCGTTCTTTGCCAACTGACAGGCAGGTTAACGTCCGCCCCACGACTGATCAGAAGTTTTGCTAACTCGGAATTTCCGTTTTCGCAGGCGACATAGAGCGCCGTAACACCGTCAATTTCGTTGATAGCGGCGCCTTTGTCCAAGGCGGATGTCACCGCTGCGACATCGCCATTCCTGACAAGATCACCTAAGTTGCTCGCTTGGGCGGGCAGTGTAAGAAGCCAAAGGGCCCATGTGGCCCTTATCATCCAAACGCGCCCCCGCTTGATCATCGTAGCCTCCCTGACGAGAGTTCCATGACGGGCTTATCTTAGAACAAGGGCTTGCTGGCGACAACGCCCGCGCCGCCGGAAGAGATTTTAGATACTTGGTCAGTGACCTCTCCGGGTCGGTAGCGGCCGCGCTGATCGCTTCCCTACCAATGGCAGCTATCCCGCCGTCGGTGCCTGAAAGCCGTCCGTCTGGAATCGGCCCCGAAGCGGTGATGCTGGCGATCCGTTTTTCCTCGGCCAATCAAGGCCGAGGAGAACTCACATGGGTCACTCTCAATACGATGACGCTAGCCGTGAGCGAGCAGCTTGGAATGCAGGAAAGAAGGTAGGAACTAAGCGGCCGCTCACACAGAAACAGATCTGGGCTGTTCGCTTCTTCCTCGATCGCGAGAGACGCATTCGGGACCGCGCGCTGTTCGATCTGGCAATCGACAGCAAGCTGCGCGGCTGCGACTTGGTCAAGATCAAGATCAAGATCCGCGATCTGGTCGCAGGGGCAGAAATCCGGACCCGTGCGATTGTCGTTCAGCAAAAGACGGGGCGGCCGGTCCAGTTCGAGATCACCAGCGACGTAAGAGCCAGCCTTCTGGCTTGGCTTGAAAGGCGCGGAGGATCGGTCGACGATTATGGATTCCCGAGCCGGGTCAATCACGCCCGCCACATGAGCACGAGGCAGTACGCCCGCCTGGTTGACGAATGGGTCGCAGCGATTGGGCTGCGTCCAGAAGAGTATGGCACGCACTCGCTTCGTCGCACGAAGGCGGCGATGATCTACAAGGCGACAGGAAATCTCCGCGCCATCCAGATCCTGCTTGGCCACTCCAAGATCGAGAACACTGTCCGATATCTCGGCGTCGATGTGGAGGATGCGCTGCTCTTGGCCGAGCGAACTGAAATCTGACATTGAAGCGGTCATCCGCGATGCATGGCGGATGACCGCTTCTGCTCCGTTCTGTCTGTCCTGGGGTGGGATACGGACTGGCAGGTTTTGGCCTGCGAGATGAAGAAGCAGCCGATGTTGGGTGGTCAGCGAAGCAAGATGATCCGCTGACCGAAATACTGGGATCAGTACAGGTTTCGATCAGCGCTCCTTGGATCACTGGTCACCTGGTAGGCCGCGTAGAGCTCAGCGCGAGCCTTTCGTCGCCATGGGCGAGCGGGATTATCCCGGTCAATGGCGATATCCGTTACAACAAGATCAGGAGTTCCATCTGCCGCGCATTGCACGGCCCAATGACCGTTAGGCGCTGCGACTCCTGAAGGGGCGGTGACACTCTGCGGGGCATGGGCGGAGTAGCTGACCCAATACGTATTGCTGGCGGCGTGTCCCAACGCCTCGGCTGCGAAAGCCGGTGCGGCGGCTGGCAGTTCTCCGGTGGTCGAGAACAGTACACAATCGACGTCGAGCCGCTCATACTCTGCGAAAATCTCAGGGTAATGTGCCTCCATGCCCAGAGTGCAACCAAAACGAATGCCATCCACGTCGAACGTAACTGGAGCGTTTCCCGGGGAGTACATGAATGAGATTTTTGTGTTTGATAACATCCGCTCGTCGTAGCGGTTGACCAATTCCCCACGGTCAGAAATGACATAGAGGCTATTGTGCGGGCGGTTTGGCGAGGTGAGCTGATGTACCGACCCGAGCACCGTCCATAGCCTCAGCCGCCTGGCTAGCCTGCGGATCTCGTCCAGTTCACCACGTAGGGCCGTCCATTCGAAGCGGCTCCAGTCCGATGGGCCGATTTCTGCGGGGCCGGTCTTTGACATGATCCGCTTGTTTGGGGCGCAGGTCGCTCCCTCGGGAAAATGGATAAGGCGCGCACCAGCCTGATGAGCCCGCTCCATGAGGTGGCGGATTTCTGCGCCGCTGGCGTGAAGCGCCGCGATGTTGCGCGGATCGTTGGAAAGCGACGTCTGCGTTACAGCCAGTCGTATCGATTGAAGCGAAGAACTGTCTGCCCGTTGGCGGATGTGCCGGAGCGCAGCAGTGTAAGATTCGCCCGTCTTTGCCGCGCGGGCACGTACTCGGCGTTTGAGATTTTTGTTTTCCGTCATCTGAGGCCTTTCACGTCGCGAGCGCAGTTCCCCAGCAACCCGCCCGAAACGATCGGACCAAGATAGCGACCCGAGACAACAAGTCCCTTTGCCTCCGTTCAAGACCATGCTGGGGAAGGTCAAGGAGGTTGGGCGTAGGTCACGCCAACACTAAGATGTCGGTCCAGGTACCTTTAGTCAACCTGCCGCGAAATCCTTGGAAGCTCTGAGTTGCATGTCTGCTCTCAAACTGGGAATGGCCACGGACGACCGGATCGGGTGGGAAGCGGAATGCGGCTTTCGGGGAGAGGCCTACGAAAGCGGACCTTCAACTGACCGTTGCCATGCCCTCGGTCGGCCCGAAGCGGTCATAGGTCAATGAAGCGTTGCGGCTGGCGCAAATATTCGAATTAAGAAGTCTCGGAGGATTGGCGTGACCAGTTCTCGGGGAAGGCGATGACCGCCTTCGAGCGCGTAGAAGCTTACTGGCACACCTACCTGTGCAAGTGCCTCCGAAAATCGTTCAGCTTGATCGACAGATGCATGATCATCATACTTGCCGTGGAGAAGTAAGGTTTCCGCTTGAATCCTGTGCGAATGATGTAGTGCGGATCTATCCAAAAAGCTTTCGTTCGAAACACCTGCCTCTTTCTGGATCGCCTGCTGCAAGCCTCTCGAACTACTTTCGTAGGCTTCTCGCAGGTCATAAACGCCGCCTGTTAGGATGAGCGCCTTGAGGCCCTGGACTTTCGTGGCCACCATGGCAGATGCAACAGCCCCTCGGCTGTTTCCGTAGAGAACTATACGTGCGGGATCGACTGATGGCTGCTGCTTCAGAAACTCCAAAGCGGCTACAATCGCTTGCTGAGTAGTCGGGCCGCAGAAATCGGCGGGGCCGTCCGATGCACCAAAACCAGGCTGCGAGATTGCAGCCGCCGTTGCACCAAGACGGGACGAGAACCGAACCAGCGACCCGTCATCGACAGCCTCTTTCCCACCTAAGAGAAGTCCGCCCTGATTGCCATGTACGAACAGCATCGCCCCGTTCTTGGCCGCAGACGGTCGTGCCTGGAATAGTTCGACGCGAGCGCCATCGCCTCGATCGATGATGTGTTGCGTTACCGTCGACATGACCTCACCCCGCGAACCTGCGGGCGAGGATACGATGACACCCACCTCTGTCAATGTCCGGTGTTGGCGCGTTGCCGAACGTCAGAATCGGGGCCGTTTGCTGCCTGTCCGGTTTGCAGGTGAACGCATGCGATAGCTGCCTCTCGGCGATCACTTATCCTAGGCAAAATGGGGGATCATCTGAGTGCTTGCCGACCACGTACACCGGTCGTTACGACCAAGTCGCTCATTAAACACCAGTCGATAGGAAGGCCAGTCAAGCGCGGTCCAGCATTCGCAGCTCTCTCGGCAGCACCCCGAAATTATCGCGAAACGTCTTCGAGAAATGCGAGGACGAAACAAAGCCGCAGGCCACGGCCACATCCATGATCGGCATGTCGGTCAGTTCGATCAACTGCCGCGCCTTGGCCAATCGCAGGGCCAAATAGTGCTGGAAGGGTGTGCGTGACAGGTGGCGTTCGAAAAGCCTCTCGATTTGTCGGCGCGAAACAGCAACGCGGCGCGAGATTTCCTCGAGTGACAGCGGATCCTCCAGATTTGCTTCCATCAGTTTGATGATCGGTAACAACCGCTTTCCGGCACCGCTGTAGCGCAGGCCCGGCGGTACGGACTGGCAGCTGGCGCCGTCTCGCCATCGATCGGCCGCTACATGTTGGCAGATACTGCCTGCGAGGCTGGTACCACCCTGCTTTTGAACCAGATCCATGGCGAGATCGAAGGCGGCAAACTCTCCGGCGCAGGTGACGATCTGTCCGTGGCGGACAAACAACGCATCATCGACCGCAAGGTCTTCGAATTTTTCTGATAGGGCTGCCATCCGACTCCAGTGGATAGTGCAACGCGCGTGGCGCAAGATAGCTGCGTCAGCAAGCAACCATGC
The DNA here is from genome assembly GCF_056401815.1 of Aminobacter sp. P4_D5. Taxonomy (NCBI): domain Bacteria; kingdom Pseudomonadati; phylum Pseudomonadota; class Alphaproteobacteria; order Hyphomicrobiales; family Phyllobacteriaceae; genus Aminobacter; species Aminobacter sp. P4_D5. The sequence continues at coordinate 13,283 of NZ_JBFUIP010000132.1, forward strand.
CGCGGTGCCGAGCGCGTAGATCGGCACCCTGGCCCGCAATGCCTGACGGAGGTAGCTGCGCAACACGGCACCCCGGAACCTCTCGACATTCTCGCCGGCGCACAGAACCAGGTTAACGTTCGGATGGAAGCTTTTCGCTACGTCCGCCAAGCTTCCGGCCACGCCCATCGATAGGCCGCTGGCGCATCGGACCGGGTTTCCGTCCAGGCTGTGGATTTTCCAATCGAATAGTGCGGAGCGCGTGAGCGAGTTGGCAAGTCGAAGGGGTTCTATCAGCGAGGCAAGGCAGAGCTGAGAGAAACCGGGCAGCACCAGCACAAGGAACTCTGTCGGCGGCTTCGAGCCGCGCAGCAGAACGGAGACATCAGCGTCCGGCAACGACGCCATTGCGGAAAATGCCGCATGCTTGTTCGGCGCGTTCATACGTTTCTCCTAATGCCTAAGAATCGAGCGCTTCGCCTTCCCAGCGTGATCCCGTTCACGGCTCGGATTTAGGCCAGCTGGTGCGGCGATGCCCGCCCGCACCAGCCATGTGGACGAAAGCGGAGCACACGCTTTCGTCCGGAGGAACCGGCTAGAGTGCCAGCCAGTGGGAGATTGCGACGACCGCAACACCGCCGGCGAGCGCCAGATAGGGCAGCATGCCAGCCTTGGTGGCCCCCTCCTCATGCGCCAAAAGCATGTCTTCCTTCATCGCAGCTGGGAAATGTCCCTTGTCCTGGATGTAGTGGCGGAACACGAAGACTGGCAGGATGAGCGCGGCGAAGAACAAGCCGGTCACCAGTGTCCCTTCGCCCCAGATGTCGGCGCCCATACCAAGGAAGACGAGGTTGACATAGCCCAGGAAGGTGCCTGCCGCGAGCAGCCAGTTCGGCGCCCGGAACGGGCGCTCCCAATTCTTGCGGTCGATGCGATGGATCCACCCGGAATTCAGATTCATGAAGATGAAGATAATGTAGCCGACATTAGACGCCGCCAGGATGAAAACAATATCCGACAGCAGAAGCAGGATCAGGTTGAAACCGAGATCAGTCCACATGGCGCGAGTAGGCGCACCGTGTTCGTTTACATGGTCGAGGTAGCGCGGCAGCCAGCCGTCGACCGCACCTTGATACAGCGTGCGTGAGGAGCCGGCCATGGCCGTCATGATCGACAGCAACAAGGTGCAGACGAGCATCACGACGATGACGTTAGTCATGATGCCGCCGGCATGGACCATTGCCGCCATCGCCTTGGCGACGCCCATACCGCTGTAGATATCGGGCGCCAGCATCCCAGCCAGGCCGAGCGATCCTTGGAAGGCAAGTGGTACGAGGATGAAGATGACGAGGCAGAAAAGGCCCGAATATAGCAGCGCCTTGAATGTGTCGGCGGCCGGGTTCTTGAACTCTCGGGTGTAGCAGACAGCTGTCTCGAAGCCGTAGGTCGACCACGCCGCCATCAGCATGCTGCCGGCGACAACCACCATGCCCTGCCAGTTCCAGGCGCCGTTGACGACATTGCCGGCGGCATCGTGGGTGAGCGGGACGAAGGGGGTGAAGTTCGACGACACGATATCGCCGGTGAAGAGCGGAACGACGCCGATCAGGATCAGCGGCAATAGGGACGAAACGGCGAAGATCTTCTGAAGCTTGGCTGTCGACAGGATGCCACGGTGCTGGATCGCAAAGACGATCAGCATCAATACAAAGCCAAGGAGAAAGGTCGCGTTGATGCGAAGTGTGAGCCCGGTGCGTAGCCAACCAAGATCGATGAGTGTGATCTGCCAGGTGTTGACCACTGAATCGGCGGGAAACAGTACGCCAAGGATGTAACCGGCCCCGAGGCTAACTCCGATCGCTAGCACGGGCGACCAGGCAAACCAGTTGCACCATACCGAGATGGGAGCCAGCAGTTTGCTGTAGCGCACCCAAGCGATTGCCCCATAGACGGACGCCCCGCCCGACTTGTGCGGGAAGAGGCTGGCGATCTCGCCGTAAGTGAAAGCCTGGATGAACCCCATCACGATCGAGGCAGTCCAGACCGCCACCGAAATGTTGCCGGCGGTGGCCGCGATCGGTCCGATGGTGAATAGGACCAGGGCAGGCACGCCGCTGGTGACCCAGAAGGCGTCTACCCAAGTCAGCGACCGGATGAGCCGGTGGTCCCGGTTAGCGGGGACCGTCATAGGTATGTCTGTCATTGATTTTCTCCTCCCAGAGCAATGCCGACATTTGTGTTGGGCGCAGGCCGCGCTGCCTTCTCCGACTATCGGCGGCGTTTTATTAGTACCATGGTACGATTAAATCAAGGTGCTCACGCATTTTGATCGCCTATCGCACCTTCAGGCGCGCCTTGGATGCTGAGACCAAGGGTTTATTTCGCGCTGCGGTCGCGCCGCCGAGCGGCATGGACATACCATTGGTTAACATATTGATTTAGTTGATGATATGGGAGAGCACTCAGGGTCGTCGCACCATTCGCGACGCCGGAAATACTCACGTCAATCGACCCAGTGGGCTGAGGCCAGGAAATGTTCGCGACAAATTCGGTGTTGCTATTATCGTATTGCCATACTAAATACGGCACCACATGACT
>NZ_JBFUIP010000133.1:0-15593 GCF_056401815.1 Aminobacter sp. P4_D5
GGGCGGCGGCGTCATCGAAAACCTCAATTTGCATATCCGCCCGGGCGAGCGTGTCGCGCTCGTTGGCCCCTCGGGTGCCGGCAAGACCACCATCGTCAACCTGGCGCTGCGCCTGTTCGATGTCGAAAAAGGCCGGATCCTGATCGACGGACATGATGTGCGCGAGATCACCCAGGCATCGCTGCGCGCCCAGTTCGGCGTCGTCAGCCAGGATGCGATGCTGATGCACCGTTCGATATCCGACAATATCGGCTATGGCCGGGCAGGGGCGTCGCAAGCCGAGATCGTCGATGCCGCCCGGCGCGCCGCCGCTCACGACTTCATCGTCGACGTTGCCGATCCGCGCGGCCGGCGCGGCTACGACGCCCATGTCGGCGAGCGTGGCGTCAAGCTGTCGGGCGGCCAGCGCCAACGCGTGGCGATTGCCCGCATGATGCTCAAGGACGCGCCGATCCTGATCCTCGACGAGGCGACCTCGGCCCTCGACAGTGAGGTCGAGGCAGCGATCCAGGACAATCTCGACAGGCTGATGGAGGGCAAGACAGTCATTGCCATAGCCCACCGGCTGTCGACCATCGCAGCACTCGACCGGCTCATCGTCATCGACGAGGGCCGCATCGTCGAGGAAGGCAGTCATGACGCGCTGATCGCCAAGGGCGGGCTCTACGCGCAATTGTGGAAGCGCCAGTCCGGCGGCTTTCTGGCCGATCGGCTCGCGGCGGAGTAGGATCGCATCATGTCGTCGGTGCGCCCGCCATCCATACTCTCGAACCGCTCCGAGCAAACGCTCAACGTGCTCGATTACGAGTTGCTCGGCGAGAAGGCGGCCGCGCTCGGCCGCGCCGGGGACCGGGTCGGCGAAGCCATGGCCAAGCTCAACGCGCATGGCGGCGACGCCGACCAGCGCCGTGTCCTGCTCAAGGCAGCGGCCGATGCCGTCTACGCCTATTTCATCCAGCGCGAACTGTGCGGTCTGCGAAGCCATGATGATGCGATCCGCACCTACGCCATCCCACGCGATGTGCTGGTGCGACTCGGCGCGGCCTGACCGTCGAGCGATCCTTTTCTTGCGCAAGAGCCAGCCACGCCGGTTACCGTCGAAGCGTTGGCATTGCGGAGGCCTCTAAAATACCCGCAAACCCGCCGGAACCCGCACTTTAACCAAGGTTTTCCACCGCCTTGCGTCATCCCCGCGACAATCTGCCCATGTGCCTTGTCGCGTCTGGACAAAAAGAGCCTTCACGCATAAACCGAAGTCCAAATGCCGGAGGAATTCGCTAGCCTGGTTGCCATGCGCTGTCGGGCGTGCATCGTTGAGCGGGGACAATTGCTCAGCCTCCGGTTGGAATTGAGGCAAAAGGATCAGGTCCCGTGAGCGCAACCGATACGAGCGAGCCCAATCGCCGCGATTTTCTTTACGTCGCTACCGCCATGGCAGGTGCCGTTGGCGCTGGTGCCGTGGCCTGGCCCTTCATCGATCAGATGCGCCCGGACGCCTCGACGCTTGCAGCTTCCTCGATCGAGGTTGACGTCTCGTCGCTCACGCCTGGCATGTCGCTGACGGTCAAGTGGCGCGGCAAGCCGGTGTTCATCCGCAACCGCACCCCCGAAGAGATCAAGGCCGCACAGGAAGTGCCGATGGCCGAGCTCAAGGATCCGGTCGCGCGCAACGCCAATATCGCAGCCGACGCCCAGGCGACCGACATCGACCGTACGGCCGGCAAGGACAAGGAAAACTGGCTGGTCATGGTCGGCGTCTGCACCCATCTGGGTTGCGTGCCGCTCGGTCAGCAGGGTGATTTCGGTGGCTGGTTCTGCCCGTGCCACGGCTCCCACTACGACACGGCGGGCCGCATCCRCAAAGGACCGGCGCCTGAAAACCTTCATATTCCGAATTTCCAGTTCATTTCCGACACGAAGCTTCGGATAGGCTGAGCAGGGGGCATAATTCCATGAGCGGTGGACACTCGACCTATTCGCCAAAAACCGGCATTGGCCGCTGGATCGATGCGCGTATGCCGCTGCCGCGGCTGGTGCACGATTCATTCGTCTCCTACCCGGTTCCGCGTAATCTGAATTACGCCTACACCTTCGGCGGCATCCTTTCGATCATGCTGGTGGCGCAGATCCTCACCGGCGTGGTTCTGGCGATGCACTACGCCAACGACACGACGCTGGCTTTCCAGTCGGTCGAAAAGATCATGCGCGACGTCAACTCCGGTTGGCTGCTCCGCTACATGCACTCCAACGGTGCGTCGTTCTTCTTCATCGCCGTCTACATCCACATTATGCGCGGTCTCTACTACGGCTCCTACAAGGCGCCGCGTGAGCTGCTTTGGATCCTGGGCTGCATCATTTACCTGCTGATGATGGCGACCGGCTTCATGGGCTACGTTCTGCCTTGGGGTCAGATGTCCTTCTGGGGCGCGACCGTCATCACCGGCTTCTTCACCGCCATACCGTTGGTCGGAACCTGGATCCAGGAACTGCTGCTTGGTGGCTTTGCCGTCGACAATCCGACGCTGAACCGCTTCTTTGCGCTGCACTACCTGCTGCCGTTCATGATCGCCGGCGTCGTGGTCCTCCACGTCTGGGCGCTGCACGTCACCGGCCAGTCCAACCCGACCGGCATCGAAGTCAAGTCGAAGACCGACACCGTCGCCTTCACGCCCTATGCGACCATCAAGGATGGTTTCGCCATGGTCGTGTTCCTGGCCGTGTTCGCCTACTTCGTCTTCTACATCCCCAACTTCCTCGGCCATCCCGACAACTACATCATGGCCGACTCGCTGAAGACGCCGGCGCACATCGTTCCGGAATGGTATTACCTGCCGTTCTACGCGATCCTGCGCGCCATCACCTTCAACATCGGGCCGATCGACTCCAAGCTCGGTGGCGTGCTCGCCATGTTCGGTTCGATCGCGGTGCTGTTCGTCGTGCCGTGGCTCGACACCTCGAAGGTCCGTTCGGCTGTCTACCGTCCCTGGTACAAGCTGTTCTTCTGGATCTTCGTCATCAACGCGATCTTCCTGGGCTGGCTCGGCTCGCGTCCCGCCGAAGGCTCCTATGTGATCATGTCGCAGATCGCTACGCTCTACTACTTCGCATTCTTCCTGGTCATCATGCCGGTTCTTGGCCTAATCGAGACGCCGCGCCGCTTGCCCAACTCGATCACCGAAGCAGTGCTCGAGAAGAACAAGGGCGGCTCCGCTCATCCGGCTGGTGCAACCGCTGCACCCGAGACCCGCGGCTGAACCGAGAATCTGAGAGGGATTTTGGAATGAAAAAGATTCTCAACGGTCTGGCTGCCATCGGCTTCGTGCTCGCCGGCACCGCCGGCGTGGCGCTGGCTCAGGAAGCGCATAATGCGGCTGAGCCGACGCACTTCCCGATCCACAAGCCCAAGCAGATGGACTGGACTTTCGCCGGCCCATTCGGCACCTACGACAAGGGCCAGCTCCAGCGCGGCCYGAAGATCTACAAGGAAGTGTGCTCGGCCTGTCACTCGATGAACCTGGTGGCGTTCCGCACGCTTTCGGACCTCGGTTACTCCGAAGCGCAGGTCAAGGCCTTCGCCGCCGAGTACGAAGTGCAGGACGGCCCGAACGGCGATGGCGAGATGTTCACCCGCAAGGCTCTGCCTGGCGATCACTTCCCGTCGCCTTTCCCCAATTCGATTGCTGCGGCCGCCGCCAACAATGGCGCTGCTCCGCCCGACTTCTCGCTGATCGCCAAGGCGCGCGGCGTCGAGCGTGGTTTCCCGACCTTCGTGTTCGACATCTTCACCCAGTATGCGTCGAACGGTCCGGACTACATCCACGCGCTTTTGACCGGCTATGACGAGCAGCCGCCGGCCGGCATGGAAGTCGCCGAGGGCACGCACTACAACCCGTTCTTCATCGGCGGCAAGTCGCTGGCCATGGCCAAGCCGCTTTCCGACGGCCAGGTGACCTACGAGGACGGTTCGCCCGAGACGGTCGAGCAGTATTCCAGGGACGTCTCGGCCTTCCTGATGTGGGCCGCCGAGCCGCATCTCGAGGCACGTAAGCAGACCGGCTTCGCTGTTATGATCTTCCTGGTGCTGTTTGCCGGCCTCGTCTACGCCACCAAGCGCAAGGTCTGGGCCAACGTCCCGCACTGATCCGGCCTAGCCGATACGGAATCGAAGGGCGCTCGCAAGGCGCCCTTTTCTTTTGCCGCCCGACCCGTCAAAACTGCCAGTGCACGGTGCTAGAGCGTCCGGGAAAGGATGTGCTGCGCCGTTGGCAACGGAGCCCCCGCCGATGAATACCTCTCTTGAACAGACGCTGCTTGCCACCATCCGGAACATTCCCGATTACCCCAGGCCCGGCGTGATGTTCCGCGACATCACCACGCTGCTCGGCAATGCGCGCGCTTTCCGCCGCACCATCGACGAGCTCGTCCATCCCTATGCCGGTGCCAAGATCGACCAGGTCGCCGGCATCGAGGCGCGAGGCTTCATCCTGGGCGGCGCCATCGCGCACCAGATGTCGGCCGGCTTCGTGCCGATCCGCAAGAAGGGCAAGCTGCCGCACGAGACGGTGCGCATCGCCTACAGCCTGGAATACGGCCTCGACGAGATGGAGATGCACAAGGACGCCATCGCTGTCGGCGAAAAGGTCATCCTCGTCGACGACCTGATCGCCACCGGAGGCACCGCCGAGGCCGCGGTCAAGCTTCTGCGCCAGATCGGTGCCGACATCGTCGCTGCCTGCTTCATCGTCGATCTGCCCGACCTTGGCGGCCGCAAGAAGCTCGAAGCGCTCGGCGTCGACGTGCGCACGCTGATAGCCTTCGAAGGCCACTGAGGGGGCTCTGTGGTTGCCCAGGCGTGGAGAATGCCTCCACGTCTCTTGGGAGGGATGTCGACTGAGGAATTCCTGGATCGTCCCGGAGGTGGCCAGTCACCTCAAGGCCAAGCTTCAGGATTATCCAAGCCACGATAAATACACGTATGGAAGCTGACACCCTGGTCACGACGCGACATCACTGGATGTTGTGACACGGTCTGCCCAATTAGAGCGCCGCGCGTCTTTTGGGATGCGCAAAGGACGCTTTAAGTTATTGAATCTGCGCGTCGTGCTTTCCGAAATCGTTTCCGATTTCCGGGCCGATGCACTAATGCGACGGGAACAGCGTTGCTGCAATATTTGTTCTTGTTATGTTCTGAGTATGCAGTATGAACTCTCACGATCCTGCCACCGGAGAAAGGGGAGATTATGAGCGTTTATGTGACTGTGGGTGCATTGGAATCCGCCCAGTCGAATTCCTTCTATGATGCGACATTGGCGACCATTGGATGGAGCAAGCATACGGAATTTCCAGGCTGGCGCGCTTACTCTGAAGGTGGAACAGGCAAGGGTTTTGTCTTGTGGGTCAGCAAGCCTTTCAACGGCGAACCGGCCAGCGCTGGAAATGGCTCCATGGTCGGATTTATGGTCAAATCCCCTGTGGAAGTGGATGCTTTTTATGAAGCTGCCATGGCCAACGGTGGAGCCGATGAAGGTGCACCTAACCCACGTCCACACTATGGACCTACGTGGTACGCCGCCTACATGCGCGATCCATCTGGAAACAAGGTTTCTGTAGTCTACAACGGGTAGCCTCCGCGGCTGTCAGGCGTGGAGAATGTCTCCACGCCCTTTGTTTTTTGTCGAGGTGCGCGAGGGGCAGGACCACCAACCGTCGTTGGTCACGCCCTTGCGGTGCAGAGCCGCTAGCCAATCCCATAGATCAGGCTCAGGCGCCCGTTGGTGAGCTGTTCGACCTTCTGCAGCTCAAGGCCGTGGCGGCGCTCTGTGGCGGCAAAGAGCGCCTTGCCATCGCCGGCGACGAGCGGATAGACGATCAGGCGCAACTCATCGACCAGCCCGGCATCGATCAAGCTCGCAGTGGTTCGGGCGCCGCCGACCAGATAGATGTCCTTGCCGGGCAGGCGCTTCAGGGCTGCGACGTCTTCGAGAGTTCGAACGAATCTCGTGTTCGGCCAAAGCGTCGAAGCCAGGCTGTTCGACAGCACGTAATGCGGGGTCTTTTTGATGAACTGGGCCCAGTCGAGTTCGGCCGGTGTCGGTGCTGTGCCCGTGATCCAGGCGGGATTGCCCGGCTCATTCTGTATCGCCGTCCAATAGCGCTCGTAGCCGGGGTACATGTCGCCGCCAAGCAGGCAGGCGTCCACTTGCGCCATGACGCCATAGTCGTCGGACCAGGCCTCGACCCAATCCGCCATGCCTTCCGGTCCCTCGATCTTGCCGTCGACAGAGATCTTCATTCCAGCAATCAGCTTGCGCATTGCAATCTCCATATCGTTTGGTCAGCCGGTCCGCGATCGGCGCCGGGCTGAGACTTCGAGTTGTCATTCAGCCATATGGTTGAATGTAATATGCGCAAGCAAATAATCAACCGAATGGTTTAATGACTGCTGCCAAACGTCAGCATCTGTCAGCATCGACCGTGGATAGCCGCGCCGGTTTTTCCACGCCCCGAAAACCTCCCGTATCATTGACCTCGCGATCTTCCACGGGACCCCGGTGCGCACCGGGCTCGGGCCGGTGCCGGGCTGGCAGGAGGTCGGTGCTCCTGCTGGGTGATGAGCCCCCAAGCCCGGGCCTTGCGGCGGCTGGCGGTGAAAGCCGAGGCGACTGAGCGGGGCAAGAACACCGAGCGGGGCGCGAACGTCGCGCCACATACTAACTATCGGACGGCTCGGCCTCGCGCCCCGCTTCCCGAACTACCTCCTGCAAGGGAGTGCTCTTTGACAATGGCCAGACCGGCAACGGGGCGTGGCGGTGAACAAGCTTGGCTCCTTCTCCCCGTTCACGGGGAGAAGGTGCCGGCAGGCGGATGAGGGGCGGTTCGAACTTGGCGAATTTGGCTCTGCCCCTCACCCGACCCTCCGGGCCACCCTCTCCCCGCAAAACGGGGCGAGGGGACCCCACGCCAGCTGGGCATGCCGAAGCTGCAGGGGCATCGCCGCCGAAAGATTGGCGTGTTAAGCACTGCAGCTGACGGCCAAGCTGGTCGGACGCCGCACGCAGCGAAATGGAGTTCGCCGATGGCAGGTCAAGGCTCGAAAGCTGCCCAGCCGAGCATGTCGACGTGGCGCTTCAAGGCTGGTGTTTTCTTGCTGGGCCTGGTGATTGCCGCCTGGCTGTTGGTACCGGTCGCGGCGTGGCTCGGCGCCTCGGCAGGAACCATCGCGACACTCACCGGACTGATCTTCATCTGGAACAAGGCGGTCATCCTGCTGATGATCGCGATCATGGGCAAGCCGGGCTTTCAGCAGCTCAAGAGCAAGGTGCTCGCTGCCTTTCGCTCTCCGCCTGAAAGCAGTATCAGCCCGGCGCGCTACAATATCGGGCTCGTCATGTTCTGCGTCCCCTTGGTCACCGCGGCGCTCGAGCCCTACATCGACGCGGCATTTCCCGAGCTTCGCCCGAACCTGTTTGAGCTGCAGATACTCGGCGACCTGGTGTTCCTGGCCAGCTTTCTGGTGCTGGGGGGCAATTTCTGGGCAAAGATCCGCGCCTTGTTCAGCCGAACGGCGCGTGTCATCGATTTCGGTGAAACGGCTGGGCACGCCGATTTGGCCGCGTGAGCCCACGAGGCAAACCGCCGTTAAGCTACCTTCACGAGCACGGCGCTGTTGAACTCGATGACCTTGTCGCCGGTGGAGTCAAAACCCTCGGAATGGATGGTCATGATGCGCCAGCCGGGGCGTGAGGCGAGCGGCCGGTGGTCGAGGCCGCGCCGGGTGAAGGTCACCGTCTCGCCGGCATAGACCGGCTTCAGCCATTTCAGGTTCTTGAAGCCGGGCGAGGGGCCGAATTCCGGTTTCGGGCCGGGGCCCTCCCAGGCGCGGCCGCGATGCGCAAGGTTGAGCTTCATCCAGGCCGCAGTGGTGTGCCAGCCCGAAGCACACAGGCTGCCGAAGACGCTGGCCTTGGCGGCCTCCTCGTCGACATGGAAGGGCTGCGGATCGTATTTGCGGGCGAATTCCTTGATCGCCTCGGCCTCGAAACGGTAGCTGCCGAGCGTGATTGTGACGCCGATGCCGAGATATTCGTCGAGCGTCATGCCGCTGCCTCGCGGGTGAGGAACATGCAGGTGTTGGCAAGTTCGAAAACGATCTCGCCCTTCTGGTTCACCAGTTCGGCCCGCCAGCTGACGAAGCCGAGCGTCGGTTTCGAGCGTGACAGGCGCTTGGACAGGATGGTCAGTTTGCCGTTCAGCGTGTCGCGTGCCAGCACCGGCCGTTTCCATTTCGCATAGTCGATGCCCGGCGCGCCTTGCGAGGTCGAGTCGAGCAGGAAAGCGTCGCACAGCATGCGCATGAACATCGAGCAGGTGTGCCAGCCCGACGCCGATAGCCCGCCCAGGATGCTCGCCTTGCCGGCTTCTTCGTCGAGATGAAACGGCTGCGCGTCGAACTCCGAGGCGAATTCGACGATCTCATCTGCGCTGACGATCTTGGTGCCGAGGTCCAGCACGGCGCCCTCGCCAAAATCCTCATAGGCCCATTTCTTGGCGCTCATCGGAAATCCTGTTCAAGATTGTACGATTATCATGAACCTGCGTGACGTCGCCCGCAAGGCACGGCCAAGGCTTAACTATTGGCTCACAGCCAGCCGCGGCGGCGGAAATACCAATAGGGCAGGATCGCCGAGACGACCATCATGCCGAGCGCGAAGGGGTAGCCGAACAGCCATTTCAGCTCCGGCATCAGTTCGAAATTCATGCCGTAGATCGAGGCCACGAGCGTGGGCGGCAGGAACACGACCGCTGCCACTGAAACGATCTTGATGATGCCGTTCTGCTCGATGTTGATCATGCCGAGCGTGGCATCGAGCAGAAAGGTGATTTTCTGCGACAGGAAATTGGCGTGGTCGGTGAGCGACAGCACGTCGCGCGACAAGGTCTTGACGTGTGCCTTGGCATCCTTGCCGTTCTTGCCCAGGCCAACGGCATTGGCAAGAAAACCCGACAGGCGCTGCAGAGAGGTCAGGCTGTCGCGGATGTCGGAGGTCAGCGTTTCCTTGCGGCCGATATCCTTGAGCAGGCGCTGGAAGTCGCGGTCGCGCTTCGAGGCCTTGGTGGCGGTCGGGTTGAAGATGTCCTTGGAGATCGCCTCCACACCACGCGAAGCACGCTCCAAGACGTCGGCGAGGCGGTCGACGATCGCCTCCAGCAGGCCGATGAGGATGGTTTCGCCCGTGGTGCAGCCGGTCGAGGCCTTTTCGGCCCGCATCGGAAAGGTCTGGAAGGCGCGCGGCTCGTGATAGCGGATGGTGACCAGCAGATTGCGGCGCAAAACGAAGGTGACGGGCGACATCACAGGATCGTCGCTGTCGGCCTGCGAGGGCAAGGTGGCGGTCATGAAATAGGCGCCGTCCTCGACATAGAGGCGCGACGAGATTTCGATCTCCTCCATCTCTTCGCGCGTCGGAACACCAACCCCGAGCCATTGCTCGATCATTGCCTCTTCGTCTTTGGTCGGCGTGAACATGTCGGCCCACACGATCCTGTCCTTGTCGGCCTCGATATTCTCCGAGAGCCGCAGACGCTCGTTTTCCACGACGAATGCCTTGATCATCGGCCGGGTCTCCCATGCTGGAGGCGAGACTGCCCAACCGGGCACGCGCTCAAGTTAACGTCAAAACACAGTGCCGACAGCCGGCCCACCAGGCCGCGCGTAGACCCGGGCGCAGCAGGCGTCAAGCCGCCAGTCCGTAGGGGCGGGACATGACGGAACTATGACGTCGTCACCGAGGTCTGCTTAGAAGAACTCGTCGAGCAGCTGGTAGTAGGAGAGCTTCGCCGCTTCGGCCTCCGGGAGGCCGTACAGCGCGAGGAAGGGCGCTATCCACTCTTCGCCAAGATTGGTGTGGATGCTCCAGCAGACGATGCCCAAATCCTGATGACGGTCGGCGACGCCTAGCCGGCTGCAATCGATGAAGCCTGAGAAGCTGTCGGCATCGGCGATGAAATTTGGCATGGACGCGTCGCCATGGGTCACCACCAGCTCTTCGCTGGCTGGCCGGCGCGCCAGAACCTGTTCGAATACCGTTTCGGCGGTTTGTCCTAGCCATTCCTCGTCGAAGTCGTCCTCATCGACCTCGCCGGCTTCCATGCGGGACTTTGCCAAAGCGATACGCGCCGCAAGCCTATGGTCGAACGGGCAGGAGGAGATATCCAGCGCATGCAAGCTGCGCAGCGCCTTGGCCATGATGGCGATGGCCTTGTCGGGCGCGGTCACTTGCGAAACCAGATCCTGGCCGGCAAGCGCGCTCATCAGCAGCCAGTTGTGGCCGGCATGGGTATCGAAGACGATGACTTTGGGGCAGGGGACGCCTTGGCTGCCTAACCAGCGCAGCCGAGCCACCTCATCGGGCAGCTCGGCAAAGTCGCTGGTCTCTTCGGTCTTGAGGAAAAGGGTCGGCTTGCCGTTGGCTGCAAGCTTGAACACGCCGGCATCGGAATGGCCGATGGTCTGCCGGTCCCAGTCGTAACCCGATAACGCGGCCCGCAACGATTTCGGAAGATCGATCTCGAAAGATGCGTGTTGCGTCATCGGGGTCTCAAGGCATCAGGTGTTGAACTTGAACAGCATGACGTCGCCGTCCTGGACGACATATTCCTTGCCTTCGTCGCGCGCCTTGCCGGCCTCCTTGGCCGGAACTTCGCCGCCGAGCGTGACAAAGTCGTTATAGGCGATGGTCTGGGCACGGATGAAGCCGCGTTCGAAGTCGGTGTGGATCACGCCCGCCGCCTGCGGCGCCTTGGCGCCCTTGTGCACGGTCCAGGCACGCGTCTCCTTGGGGCCGACGGTGAAATAGGTGATCAGGTGCAAAAGCTCGTAACCGGCGCGGATGAGCTTATCCAGGCCCGGCTCCTTGAGGCCGAGATCGGCCAGGAATTCCTGGGCTTCTTCGTCGGGCAGCTGGGCGACTTCGGCTTCGATGGCGGCCGAGATGACGACGACGCCAGCGCCTTGTGCCGCAGCCATCTTCTCGACGGCGCGGGTGTGCTCGTTGCCGGTCGCGGCATCGCTTTCGGCGACGTTGCAGACATAAAGCACAGGATGCGAAGTCAGGAGGTTGAGGCCCTGAAGGATCTCGAGGTCTTCGGCGGCAATGCCCTTGAGCAGCAGGCGCGCCGGCTTGCCGTCCTGCAGCAGCGCAAGCGACTGCTCCATCATCGGCAGGACGGTGGTTGCTTCCTTGTCCTTGCTTGCGGCGCGCTTGCGGAACTGCACGATGCGGCGCTCGAGGCTTTCGAGGTCGGCGAGCATCAGCTCGGTCTCGACCGTCTCGGCGTCGGCGACCGGATCGATGCGGCCTTCGACGTGGGTGATGTCGTCATCTTCGAAGCAGCGCAGCACGTGCACGATCGCGTCGACCTCGCGGATATTGGCGAGGAACTGGTTGCCCAGGCCTTCGCCCTTCGAAGCGCCGCGCACCAGGCCAGCGATATCGACGAAGGAAATACGGGTCGGGATGATCTCCTTCGACTTGGCGGTCGCCGCCAGAAGTTTTAGGCGCGGGTCCGGAACCGCCACCTCACCGGTGTTCGGCTCGATGGTGCAGAAGGGGTAGTTTGCCGCCTGCGCGGCTGCCGTGCGCGTCAGCGCGTTGAAAAGCGTCGATTTGCCTACGTTGGGCAGGCCAACGATGCCGCATTTGAAACCCATGGTGATTGGTCCTATCGGGAAATCTGAATTTGATCAGGGCTATGGGCGAAAGGATTAACGATCGTCAAGCCTTCGATGTCCTGCCCGTCCTGCAAATCCTCGGAAAGGAAGTATTTGCAGCCGAGTTCAAGGGCGCAGGCGAGCAGCAGGCAATCCCACCAGGAGTAGAGTGTTTCTGCGCGGATCCTTCGAGCAGCATGGACAGACGCCATGGTAATTGGACTGTTTCCCAGAAATGAAAGCTCGTCAACTGCCGCAAATACCTCGTCCTGTCAGGTCCCGCCGCTTTCGCAACATGACTTGGGTCACTTCGTTGAGGACCTGCAGGTTCACGCAGGCGACACCGCGCCAAACCGTTTCACGAAGCCAGGCATTCGATATGTCGGCCTTGGCCGAGAGCGCGATATCACGCGCGTACAGCAAGACATTGCTGTCGATGAATACCTTATCGCCTTGCATTGCGCTCTTCAGCGGTTGGCATGCGCCCGTTTTCCGAGATGGGCAACTTGGGTCCGTTCAGGAAGCGTTCCAGCGCCTTCATTCGCCGCTCGCGCTCTTGATCGCGGCTTCCTTGCGTTGTGTCGCGCACGCTCTGTTGAACCAGGCCAGAGACATATCGCGATATGCTCAGGCCCGCCTTCGCTGCCTCGATACGTGCCTCGCGCAGCAGCTCCCCATCCATCGAAATGGTCACGTTCTTCATGGCAACTCACGAAAACACGAGCCTCGTGTTTTCGTATATAGCCTTTGAAGCTCAGCCCTTCAAGAATCCGCCCTTCGCGCGCGGTATTGCGAATGCACCGCGCCATTGGCGAGCGGCTTGGCAAAGGCCAGATCGAGCCAGCGATCGGCCTGCTTGCCGCCAAAGGCAGGGATGCCGGAGCCCAGGATCACCGGGATCGTTCCGATCTCGATGGTGTCGAGCAGGCCGGCGTCCATGAACTGGCGGGCGAGGTCGCCGCCGCCGAACAGCCAGATGCGGCCATCGGCACCACGTGCCCGCAAATTGGCGAGCATCTCGGCAGGCGTGCCGGCCATCGCTTCCACGTTCTCGGGCGGGTTTTCGAGTGGGCGCGACGTAGCGACGAGGCAACGGTGCCTGGCGTAGCCCCATTCCGGTTCGCGGCGAACAACATCATAAGTCGCGCGCCCCATGACGATACCGCTCAGCGACGCCATGAACCCGGAAAAATCATAGTCGTCATCAGCCGGAAAATTGTCGAGCCAGTCGAAGCTGCCGTCTTCTCGGGCAATGTAGCCGTCAAGCGACATCGCGAACATGTAGATGACGTCGCCAACGCCGACAGGGGCCATCGGAATCGCTCCTTGTTGCCAAAGAGCATTCTTTAACACGAAGGCTGGTCGGCTTTTGTCAGGAGCGTTCGCTGGCTGGCTTCAGGGGAGCATTGAGGCCGCCTCTGGAAAACAAGGGTATCGCCAGATCAATCCTTGTTGCCGAACAGCTTTTTCAGCATCGCAGCCATCGGCCCGCTTTCGGGAATCTTGACCGGAGCCTGGGGCGTGCGGGCCTGGCGGATGTGGCTTTGAGCTTTTGGCGCTTGCTGCTTTGGGGCCCTGGGCGGCGGGCGGTCGTCGTCGGAAGTGGGTGCAAGCTTGTCGCGCAGGCCGACCGTCACCTTGTTCATGAAGCCGTTGTCGTCGCCCTTGGTCAGAAAATCGGCACTATCGGCCACCAGGTCGAGAAGAACGTCCAGCCATTCCTTGTCGGCCTTGGCGAAGTCACCCAGAACGTGGTCGTGCACCATTTCCTTGACGCCAGGATGGCCGATGCCGATGCGGACACGGCGATAGTTCTTGGCGATGTGCTGGTCGATCGAGCGGATGCCGTTATGGCCACCCGCGCCGCCGCCGATCTTGACCCGCACCTTGCCGGCGATCAGGTCGAGCTCATCGTAAAAGACGGTCAGCGCTGAAGGTTCGAGCTTGTAGAAGCGCAAGGCTTCCCCGACCGACTGGCCGGACAGGTTCATGAAGGTCTGCGGCTTGATCAGGATGACCTTTTCGCCGCCGATGTTGCCTTCGGAAATCAGGCCCTTGAACTTTTTCGTCCAGGGCGAAAACGAATGGCGGCGGGCAATTGCGTCCGCCGCCATGTAGCCGACATTGTGCCGGTTGTTCTGATATTGCGCACCCGGATTGCCGAGACCTGCAAAGAGCAGCATGTTCGGATCCTCCGGGCGCTAGAGGCTTAGGCCTCGGCGGCCTCGCCACCTTCGGCAGCGCCTTCTTCCGACTTCGATGCCGAAGTGCCGGCGATCGTTGCGATGGTGAAATCGCGGTCGGAGATGACCGGCTTTACGCCCTTGGGCAGCTTGACGGCCGAGATGTGGATCGAATCGCCGATGTCGGTGCCGTCGAGATCGACGGTGATGAAGTCCGGGATCGCATTGGCCGGGCAGTGGAACTCGACTTCGTGACGAACGATGTTGAGCGTACCGCCGCGCTTGATGCCGGGCGACTTTTCTTCATTGATGAAGTGCACCGGAACCTGGACGTTGACTTCGGTGTTTGCGCCGACGCGCAGGAAGTCGACATGCATCGGGAAGTCACGGACCGGGTCAAGCTGATAGTCCTTCGGCAGGACCTGGATCTTCTTGCCGTCGACATCGATCGTGGCCACGGTGGTCAGAAAGCTGCCGCCATGGATCTTGTAGAAGATGTCCTTGTAGGACAGGGCGATGGCCAGGGGAGGCTGCTTGTCGCCGTAAATAACTGCAGGCACTTTACCGTTGCGGCGAACTTCACGGGCGGACCCCTTACCGACCTGTTCGCGTGCTTCGGCCTTGAGCTCGTATGTTTCGCTCATGGCATTTCCTTTCGGTTGTATGGAGCGCCTACGGCCGGCTCGAAGCCGCATCCGTAAACGTCGAAAGCCGCCGGGTGGGGCGGCCTTCCGCCGCGTTGCCTCCAAGGGTGTCTACGCGGGTGGCGGCTCTATAACGGAAGGTGGCCAAAAGTGCAACCGCCGGGGCTCTTTGCGCTGGCTCCCTCATGGAGCCGTCGTGGCCACTCGCGAAATCGTCCGCATGCCTGTATCACGCCGGTTCGTAACATTCACGGCGGCAATTTCATTGATGCAAGAACTTCTCCCGCTCGACCTTTCGGCGGCCACTATCCTTGTGCTTGTCGTGGCTGCGTTCGTCGCAGGCTGCGCCCGCGGCTTCTCCGGTTTCGGCGGCGCGCTGATTTTCGTGCCGGTGGCAAGCTCGCTGGTCGGAGCCAAGCTTGCGGTGCCGCTGCTCTTGATCGTCGACCTCGTGCTGACCCCGGGGCTCATCCCGAATGCGTGGCGAAACGCCGACCGCGCCAATGTCGGCGTCATGGCGCTCGGAGCGGTCATCGGCGTGCCAGCCGGCACCTATATGCTCAGCCATGTCGACGGCGTGGTGATCCGCTGGGGCATCGTCGTCATCGTGGTTGCGCTGCTCGCCTTGTTGATGTCGGGCTGGCGCTATCACGGCCGCCCTCACGCCAGCCTGACCGCTGCCGTCGGCGCGACCTCGGGGCTGTTTTCGGGCGCCGCCCAGGTCGGCGGACCGCCTGTCGTCGCCTACTGGCTCGGCGGCGCCTTCCTGCCGCAGACGGTGCGTGCCAACATCGTGCTCTACTTTGCCATATCGAGCGTGCTGTCGATCGTAAGCTATTTGGTCGCTGGGCTGCTGACCTGGGAGACAGTGGGCCTTTCACTGACGATCGGACCGACCTTCGCTGCGGGACTTTTCATCGGCTCGCGCCTATTCAGCCGCGCCAACGAGACCACGTTCCGCCGCATCTGCTACGGCTTGATCGCGACGGCGGCGATCATCGGGCTGCCCGTGCTGGACGGCGTGCTGCGCTGATTGGGGAATGCGTGCGCCGGCCC
>NZ_JBFUIP010000134.1:0-15548 GCF_056401815.1 Aminobacter sp. P4_D5
GCTCGCAAGGCCCGAACAGGGTGCGCGCGCAGTCGCCATCATCGACCCGGGCGTCGTCGGCTCCATCAAGCAGTGCAACGGTCAATGGTGCGAGATGACCTTTGCCGGCACAAGCGGCTGGCTCAACCAGTCGCAGGTCTGGGGTGCCTATCCAGGCGAAAGCATCGAGAACTGATGGGTCGACCCGGCCGACAAGGCCGGGTTCGCGCAGGCATTTAAGCCGGGCGCTTGGGCCTGAGCCTCACCACGATATCGACATTGGCGATTTCCATGCCTTCCGGGGGTTCCGGCAGATTGGTGACCGTGACGGGGCCCGATTCGATGTCGAACACCCGGTTTTCGCCTTCAACGAAGAAGTGGTGGTGGTCCGAAGTGTTGGTGTCGAAGTAGGTCTTCGAGCCTTCGACCGCCAGGATGCGCAAAAGCCCCGAACCGGTGAACTGGTGCAGCGCGTTGTAGACGGTTGCCAGCGATACCGGCACGCCGGCCGACAAGGCTTCCTCGTGCAGCTCTTCTGCCGATAGATGCCGATCGCCCTTGGCGAACAGGAGTTCAGCCAACGCAATACGCTGCCGCGTGGGCCTGAGCCCCGCATCGCGGACACGCGTTTCCACAGCAATGCTTGCCTTGCGGGAATCCACTCGTTGCCTCGTCGAAGTTCGCCTTCGCCCCAATTCAAGCCTGCCAAACACGCCGAAAACTGGATAGGCAGCCGGCAAGCCTTGCCTGACATATATTCTGTAGCTCAAATGCGATCAATAGCGCGCATTGACCCAGGAGGATGTGCACGTTAATCGCAAACGCCGGTTTCCGGCAGCAAACAGTCTGTGCTAGTGAGAGCACACAAGAAGGGCGTGGCTCCGCCCGAAACGTTGACGGGGAAGGTGTTCATGGCCGATCAGAAATCCAGCTACGGCTACGAAGAATTGCTGGCATGCGCCCGCGGCGAGCTGTTCGGGCCCGGCAATGCCCAGTTGCCCGCTCCGCCGATGCTGATGTTCGATCGCATCACCGAGATCAGCGAGACTGGCGGCGAATTCGGCAAGGGCTTCGTGCGCGCCGAATTCGACATCAAGCCGGACCTGTGGTTCTTCCCTTGCCATTTCATCGGCAATCCGATCATGCCGGGCTGCCTCGGCCTCGACGCGATGTGGCAGCTGACCGGCTTTTTCCTCGGCTGGCTTGGCGAGTCGGGCAAAGGCATGGCGCTCTCCACCGGCGAGGTGAAGTTCAAGGGCATGGTCACGCCTTCGACCAAGAAGGTCGAATATGGCATCGACTTCAAGCGCGTCATGCGCGGCCGCCTGGTCCTGGGCATCGCCGATGGCTGGTTGAAGGCGGACGGCGAACCTATCTACAAGGCCATCGACCTCAAGGTCGGGCTCTCGAAGCAGGAAGCCGCGGCCTAAGGGTCGCCGGATATTCTGAAAGGAATACTGAATGAGACGGGTCGTCGTATCTGGCCTTGGAATCGTGTCGTCCATCGGCAACAACGCTTCTGAAGTGCAAGCCTCGCTGCATGACGCCAAGTCCGGCATCAGCTTCTCCAACGATTTCGCCGAGCACGGCTTCAAGTGCCAGGTCTGGGGTTCGCCGAACCTCGACATGACCGAACTGGTCGACCGTCGCGCCGCGCGTTTCCTGTCCCAGGGCGGCATGTGGAACCATGTCGCGATGAAGCAGGCCATCGCCGACAGCGGGCTCGAAGAAACAGACATCTCGGGCAATGAGCGCACCGGCATCATCATGGGGTCGGGCGGTCCTTCGACACGCACGATCGTGGAAGCGTCGGAAATCACGCTGAAGAACAACAGCCCCAAGCGCATCGGGCCATTCGCTGTGCCGAAAGCGATGTCGTCGACCGCGTCGGCAACGCTCGCCACCTGGTTCAAGATCCACGGCGTCAACTATTCGATCTCCTCGGCCTGCTCGACCTCGGCGCATTGCATCGGCAATGCGGCGGAGATGATCCAGTGGGGCAAGCAGGACATCATGTTCGCCGGCGGCCACGAAGATCTCGACTGGACCATGTCGAACCTGTTCGACGCCATGGGCGCCATGTCGTCCAAATACAACGACCGCGCATCGGTCGCCTCGCGCGCCTATGACCTCAACCGCGACGGCTTCGTCATTGCCGGCGGCGCGGGTGTGCTGGTGCTCGAAGAGCTGGAGCACGCCAAGGCGCGCGGCGCCAAGATCTACTGCGAATTGGTTGGCTATGGCGCCACTTCCGACGGCTACGACATGGTCGCACCGTCGGGCGAAGGCGCCATGCGCTGCATGCGTCAGGCGCTGTCGACGGTGAAGGGACCGGTCGACTACATCAACACCCACGGCACCTCGACGCCAGTGGGCGACTCGAAGGAAATGGGCGCCATCCGCGGCGTATTCGGCGACAAGATGCCGAACATCACCTCGACCAAGTCGCTGACCGGCCATTCGCTAGGTGCCGCAGGCGTGCAGGAATCGATCTACTCGATCCTGATGATGCAGGGCGGCTTCATCGGCGAGAGTGCGCATATCGAAGAGCTCGACCCGGAATTCGAAGGCATGCCGATCGTGCGCAAGCGCATCGACAACGCCAAGATCGATACCGTGTTGTCCAACTCCTTCGGCTTCGGCGGCACCAACGCCACGCTCGTATTCCAGCGCCATTCCGCATAGGACACCGACATGGACGGATTGATGAAGGACAAGCGCGGGCTCGTCATGGGCGTCGCGAATGACCACTCCATTGCCTGGGGTATCGCTAGCAAGCTTGCCGAGCACGGCGCCGAACTCGCCTTCACCTATCAGGGCGAAGCCTTCGGGCGCCGCGTCAAGCCGCTGGCCGAGAAGATCGGCGCATCGCTTGTTATCCCTTGCGATGTCGAAGACAGCGCATCGGTCGCCGCGACCTTCGAGACGTTGAAGGAAAACTGGGGCGGCATCGACTTCCTGGTGCACGCCATCGGCTTCTCCGACAAGAACGAGCTCAAGGGCCTCTACGCCGACACCACGCGCGAAAACTTCGTTCGCACCATGGTAATCTCGTGCTTCTCCTTCACCGAGGTTGCCAAGCACGCGGCAGCCCTGATGAACGAAGGCGGATCGATGATCACGCTGACCTATGCAGGCTCGGTACGCGTCATGCCGAATTACAACGTCATGGGCGTGGCCAAGGCCGGCCTCGAGGCAAGTGTGCGTTATCTCGCCAACGACTACGGCCCGCGCGGCATCCGCATCAACGGCATTTCGGCCGGACCGGTGCGCACGCTTGCGGGCGCTGGCATCGCCGATGCGCGCCACATGTTCTCCTACCAGCAGCGCAACTCGCCGCTGCGCCGTACCGTGACCCTCGAAGAGGTCGGTGGTTCGGCGCTGTATCTTTTGTCCGACCTGTCGTCGGGCGTCACCGGCGAAATCCACTATGTCGATTCGGGCTATCACATCGTCTCGATGCCGACGCTCGACGAGCTCAAGCAAATGGATGGCGGGCGCGACTAAAAAGTCCGCCCGGCGCTAAAATTGTAGACAATCGCCGCAAGCGATCTTAACGAGCGAATCGGTAGAAACGACGCGCAAGTTAGGAAAGTCACGCATGCCTGCCGTCAGGAATCCCAGCCGAAGCCCGTTGTTTCGGATTATCACCATCGCCGCTTCGGGCATGGGAAGTTTCGTTCTGGGTACATGGGGCCTGAGACTCGCCCTTGGCAACGAAATCGGTGGGATGTCGAGCGACACTGTCGGTGCGATTATCGCCGCACTGTGCGCGCTGGCGGCATCGATCGCCGCAGCCTCATTCTTCGCCGGTGTCGACGAGTCGGCCGACTATGTCTTCAACGAAACCCACTTCGACAAGCTGACAGGGCTTCTGGCGCGCACGGCAATGGTCGGCAAGATCGCCGAAGCAGCCTCGGCAACCGCACGTACCGGCAAGCCGATGTTCCTCATCGACATCGATATCGACCGTTTCAAACAGATCAACGACGCCATCGGCTACAGCAATGGAGACGCCCTGATCCGCGCCTTCACGGCAAGGCTCAAGGCGGCACTGCCACGCGACGTGGTCCTTGGCCGCATCGGCGCTGGCGAATTCGCCATTCTCCACCCAGACCAGGCGCTTGGCGGTTCGCTGGAAGCCTTGATCGAACGCCTGATCCACGATCTGATGCGGCCCTACCCGCTGCCATCGCATCTCCAGTCGGTCAACGTCTCGGTCGGCGTGGTCGCCATGCCCAAGGATGGCTACGACCCGGTTGTGCTGCTGCGCCGCTCGAACCTCGCGCTGCAGAACGCACGGGCCAGCGGCATCGGCGACTGGGCCGTCTTCCAGCCCGAAATGGGCAAGGTTGCGGACCATCGCCAATGGGTCGAATCGGAACTGCATGTCGCCTTCGAGCGTGGCGATTTCGACCTGCACTACCAGCCGCAGCTCGACCTGTCGTCCGGCCGCGTCGTCGGCTACGAGGCGCTGATCCGCTGGCAGCATCCCGAGCGCGGCATGATCCCGCCGATCGAGTTCATCTCGGTCGCCGAAGAGACCGGCATGATTGCGCCGATCGGCGAATGGGTGCTTCGCAAGGCTTGCACCGATGCGCGCCTGCTGCCCGAGGACTGCTTCGTTGCGGTCAACATTTCGCCGGTACAGTTCATGACCCGCGACTTCGTCGGCATCGTTGCGCGGATCATGAAGGAAACAGGCATCGAGCCCAAACGGCTTGAACTGGAACTGACCGAATCGGCGATGATGCAGGACCGCGACCGCGCGGCCCTGATCCTGAAGCAGCTGACGGCGATGGGCATTTCGGTCGCGGTCGACGATTTCGGCACCGGCTACTCGAACCTCGCCTATCTGATCGACTTTTCGTTCCACAAGCTCAAGATCGACCGCTCATTTGTCAGCCGCATGGAAACCGACAGCAATTCAGGGGCGGTGATCTCGACAATCGTCGGCCTGTCGCGAGCGCTCGGCGTGCGCACGATCGCCGAGGGCGTGGAGACGGAAAACCAGGCGGCCCTGCTCAGGGCTACCGGCTGTCAGGAAGTACAAGGCTACTTCTACGGGCGCCCGGCACCACTCAACATCGGCGACCTGGCAGTCGCCAAGGCCACCGAGCGCACCGCGAGCGTCCATTGACCGCCGACGTCACCGTTTGGCCGAATAAACCCTGAAGGCGCTGTCGACGGCGATTTCCTGAACCGATGTGAAGGCTTGTGCCAGCACCGGCTGGTAGGGCAGATGGCGGTTGGCCACCATGAACAGCCGGCCACCCGACTTGAGAGCCGCAGCAGCAGCCCGGATCATGCGCTGGCCGATCTCCGGATCGGCATCGCGATCCTGGTGGAAGGGCGGGTTCATCACCACCACGTCGTAGCGGCGCTCGACCGGCTCCTTGGTGAGATCTTGCCAGTGGAAGCCGGGCGTGACCGGAGCTTTGGGCACATTTGCCTTTGCCGCTTCAAGCGCATCGAAGTCGGCCTCGAACAGATCGAGTGCCGTGAGACCCTTCGCTCGGGCCACCACTTCAGCCGCGACATAACCCCAGCCGGCGCAGAAATCGGCGACCTTGCCCTTGATGTCGTTGGGCAGATTGTCGACCAACAGGCGCGAGCCGGCGTCAACGCGCTCGAACGAAAACATGCCCGGCGCGGTAAGGAAGCGGCCTTCGACCAACGGCTCGGGGTTGTCGGCGCGCAACGTTGCCGCCGCAGCCTCGGCCTGCGCGGTGCGGCGGAACCACAATGCGGTGCCGTGAAATTTCGGGAGATAGTCCTCGATCTCAAGCAAGGTTGCGAGCCGCTTGCGCAGGCTGGCGATGCCATCGTCCTTGCCACCGGCGACCACGACCAGGCCGCCCGACGTCACGCGTTCGATCGCTTCAGCGACACGCAGTTCGTTGAGGCCGCGATGGCGGCCGGCAAGCACCAGGGCGATGTCGTAGCCATCCTCCTCGGCGCGCGACGCAACATCGTTGCCCGCCGCCGCCAGGGCAATCACGTGGGGCCGAAAACCCTGGACCAGGGAAAGCTTCGCATCGAAGCCCTGCGGCTTCCTGAAGCCCGGCTCGGCACCGATGAACAGGGCACGCGCGCTCTGCTCCGGCATCGGCAGCGCCTCTGCCTCGAAAGGATAAAACAGCGTCTTCAGTGCATCGCGGGCCATAGCCAATCCTTATTCATCGCATTTCTTCCCACCCCCCTCTGACCTGCCGGCCAGAGGGGGGTGCGAAGGAACGCCTATTCCGCAAACAGTGTTCTGCCCGAAGGCCAACAAACGAAAACGGGCGCGACCTTACGGCGCGCCCGCTTCATATCAAAAAGCGCTGCTATCAGGCGGCGGTTTCTTCGCCTTCGGCCTTCTTTTCGCGAGCAAGTTCCTTGCCCGTTTCCTGGTCAACGACCTTCATCGACAGGCGGACCTTGCCGCGCTCGTCGAAGCCCATCAGCTTGACCCAGACCTTGTCGCCTTCCTTGACCACATCCGAGGTCTTGGCAACGCGGTCGTTGGCAAGCTGCGAGATGTGAACGAGGCCGTCGCGCGGTCCGAAGAAGTTGACGAATGCGCCGAAGTCAGCGGTCTTGACGACCGTGCCTTCGTAGATCTCGCCGACTTCCGGCTCAGCCACGATGGTGTGGATCCACTTTTTGGCCGCCTCGATTTCCTTGGCGTTGGAAGAAGCGATCTTGACCGTGCCATCGTCTTCGATGTTGATCTTGGCGCCGGTCTTTTCGACGATCTCGCGGATGACCTTGCCACCCGAGCCGATGACTTCACGGATCTTGTCGGTCGGGATGTGCATGACCTCGATGCGCGGAGCGAACTCGCCGAGTTCCTGGCGACCTTCCGACAGAGCCTTGGCCATTTCGCCGAGGATGTGCAGGCGGCCGTCCTTGGCCTGGCCGAGCGCGATGTTCATGATCTCTTCGGTGATACCGTCGATCTTGATGTCCATCTGCAGCGCGGTGATGCCGTTGGTCGTGCCGGCAACCTTGAAGTCCATGTCGCCGAGGTGATCCTCGTCGCCCAGGATGTCGGAGAGGACAGCGAAGCGCTCGCCTTCCTTGATCAGACCCATGGCGATGCCGGCAACCGGCTTCTGCAGCGGAACGCCCGCATCCATCAGCGCCAGCGAGGTGCCGCAGACGGTGGCCATCGACGACGAGCCGTTGGACTCGGTGATCTCCGAGACGACGCGCAGCGTGTAGGGGAACTGCTCGGCAGCTGGCAGCATCGGGCGCACAGCGCGCCAGGCGAGCTTGCCATGGCCGATTTCGCGGCGGCCGGGCGAACCCATGCGGCCGGTCTCACCAACCGAGTAGGGCGGGAAGTTGTAGTGAAGGAGGAACTTCTCCTTGTACATGCCGGTCAGCGCGTCGACATACTGCTCGTCTTCGCCGGTGCCGAGCGTGGCAACGACCAGCGCCTGGGTCTCGCCGCGGGTGAACAGCGACGAACCGTGGGTGCGCGGCAGGACGCCGACTTCGGAGACGATCTGGCGAACGGTCGAGAGGTCACGACCATCGATGCKCGAACCGGTATCGAGGATGTTCCAGCGCACGATCTTGGCCTGGAGTTCCTTGAACACGGTGGCGACCTTGTCAGCCGACCACTTCGGAGCTTCTTCGCCTTCAGCAGCGAAGGCTGCCTTGACCTTGGACTTGACCGCGTCGACGGCGGTGTAACGGGCCTGCTTGTCGGTGATCTTGTAGGCGTCGCGCAGCTCGCCTTCGACGATCTTCAGCATCTCGGCTTCGAGATCGGAATTGTCCGGCGCGGTGAAATCGCGCGGGTCCTTGGCAGCCACTTCAGCCAGCTTGATGATGGCGTCGATGACCGGCTGGAAGCCGCGGTGACCGAACATGACGGCGCCGAGCATGATGTCTTCAGCCAGTTCCTTGGCTTCCGACTCGACCATCAGCACAGCGGCATCGGTGCCGGCGACGACGAGATCGAGCTTGGATTCCTGCATCTCGTCGATGTGCGGGTTGAGCACGTATTCGCCGTTGATGTAGCCGACGCGCGCGCCGCCGATCGGGCCCATGAAAGGCACGCCCGAGAGCGTCAGGGCAGCCGAGGTGGCAACGATCGACAGGATGTCCGGATCGTTTTCGAGGTCGTGCTGGACAACCGTGATGACGATCTGGGTGTCGTTCTTGTAGCCGGCTGCAAACAGCGGGCGGATCGGACGGTCGATGAGGCGGGAGACCAGCGTCTCCTTCTCGCTCGGACGGCCTTCACGCTTGAAATAGCCGCCTGGGATCTTGCCGGCTGCGTAGGTCTTTTCCTGGTAGTTGACGGTCAGCGGAAAGAAATCGAAACCCGGCTTCGGCTCCTTGGCCGAAACGACGGTCGCGAGAACGACGGTTTCGCCATAGGTGGCGAGCACGGCAGCGTCAGCCTGGCGGGCGATCTTGCCGGTCTCGAGGATGAGCGGGCGACCGGCCCACTCGATTTCAACTTTGTGGTGATTGAACATGTTCTGTCCTTCGTGGCGGGAATGACCAACGCCGCATTCCGGCGCGCCAATTCCCTGGCTTGTTCGGCGCGCAATTCCGGAAAACCATCTGGTCTTCCGCACGCGCCTGGGCTTCGGTTTGGCCAGCCACGGGCAAGACAACAAGAAGTTCGGTTGGGAATAGGCCCGCAAATGCGGCTGACCGAACGTCCTGTAATCCTGCCCCATGACCGTCCATGGGTTGGTTCGGGCGCTTCCCTGTGGCGCTCCGGACCCTTTTTCGGCGCGACCGTGCCCCTGTGGCAGGATCGGGCCGATGGACCATCAAAAAGGATGGCCCGAAATGTGCGAACGGCGGGCTCTCGCAAAGGAGAGCCCGCCGGTCAATTCATCAGCGGCGCAGACCGAGCTTCTCGATCAGCGTCTGATAGCGTCCCTCGTCCTTGCGCTTGAGGTAGTCAAGCAGGCTACGACGCAGCGAAACGAGCGCCAGAAGGCCACGACGGGAGTGGTTGTCCTTCTTGTGGTCCTTGAAGTGCTCGGTCAGGTTCTTGATGCGCTCGGAGAGGATGGCAACCTGGACTTCCGGCGAACCGGTGTCGCCCTTGGCGGTTGCGAATTCAGTCATCAATTCCGACTTGCGCTCGGCAGTAATCGACATCGTGTTTTCCTTTCGATTAGGAGGAAACGGGACGCCCTCGGCCGGGATGTCGTCCAGCTGGGGCCGATGAACAAGGCACTCAAAAGCGCGATGTTGCGGCGCATATAGTGGAATTTGGCGACAAAAGCCAGTCCAATTCGCAAGCCGGCTCCGGGCCGCGGTTTAGAGCCACCCTCGCCGCTTGAAAATGATCACAAGCGTGATCCCCACGAAGGCCATGAAGCCTAGCGCCGCCGGATAGCCATAGTAAGACAGCAACTCCGGCATGTTCCATGGCGAGGCCGAAGGGTCGAAGTTCATGCCCCAGATGCCGGCAAGAAAGGTCAGCGGGATGAAGATCGCCGACACGATGGTCAGGACGCCGATGATCTCGTTGGTGCGCGACTGCGACAGCGACAGATGCATCTCGATCAGGCCGATCATCGTTTCACGCTGCGATTCCACCGTTTCGACCAGCCGGATCGAATGGTCGAGCGTGTCGTTGAAATAGATCTTGGTTTCAGCCAAGATAAACGGCGCATCGGAACGGATGAGCGTGGTCAGCGCATCGCGCAGCGGCCACAAGGTGCGCTTGATCAGATTGGTCTGCCGACGCAGGCCATGCAATTGGCCGATCTGGTGCTTCTGCGGCGAGGCCAACAGCTCGTCTTCGATCTTGTCTAGAGTGTCACCGGTGGCATCGACGATCGGGAAATAGCTGTCGACCACGGCATCGATCAGCGCATAGGCGAGATAGTCAGCCTTGCGGTGACGCAGGCGGCTGGGATTGGACGTGCGGATGCGCTGGCGCACCGGCTCGAATGGATCGCCTTCCCGCTCTTGGAAGGTAACGACGAAATTCTCGCCAAAAAAGAAGGAGATCTGTTCGTAGCGGCTGGTTTTCGCGTCATCGATCATGCGGAGCACGAAGAAGGCGTGATCGTCGAAGAAGTCGGCCTTGGGCCGCTGGCCGGTATTGACCACATCTTCAAGTGCCAGCGTATGGAGCGCGAAAATCCGGCCGATCTGCTCGATCTGCTCGACATTGGCGAGCCCGACGCAGTCGAGCCAAACCAAGGGCCAGTTGTCGCAAGCAGCAACGACATCGTCGAGGCTGGCGTTGTCGACGAACTCGCAGGTTTCGGGCGAGATCAGCGTCAAATTGAGTGCGGACCGATGCGCCGCCGGATCGGCGATCAAAGTGCCGGGCGACGCGCCCACAGGCGAGCGCCTGCGATGTCGCCTGGCGCGTTCGCCGGTGGTTTCAGTCGCCGCCATCGCCTTTGCCCGCTCCCTCATCGACGTCGATCCAAGCGGAAACGGGACCTGGCTACAAGCCTCAAGCGGTGAATACCCGCTTGGGCTTGAACATGCCCTGCTCGATGGCGCCGATGGCGACGAGCTTGCCGCGCGCGGTGGCGCAGGCCTCCTCGGCCTCCACCGGCGCATCGCGGCCGCGCACGATGACGGGGTTGCCAAGCCTGATCTTGTTGGCTGCCTCGTCGGTCACCGCAACCTGCGGCAAGCAGTCGAGTGCTGCCGAGGTGTCGACCACGAATTCGTCGATCGCCGTGAAATCCCACTTGCCCTCTTCGCCATCCGGCTGACCGGCGGTGCGAGCGGCTTCGAGTTCAGCGATGGTGACGAAGTCCTCGGCAGTGAACGGATCGACTTCGGTGCGGCGAAGCTCCGAGATATGGCCAAAGCAACCGAGATCGCGGCCCATGTCACGGGCCAGCGACCGGACATAGGTGCCCTTGCCGCATTCGATCTCGAAGACTGTGCGGTCAGCACTGCTTTCGATGATCTCAAGGCGGCCGATTTCGACCTCGCGCGGCGGGATATCGACGGTCGCACCCTCGCGGGCCAGATCATAGGCGCGCTCGCCGGCGATCTTGATCGCCGAGAACTGCGGCGGCGTCTGCATGATCACACCGGTGTATTTCGGCATGACAGCGCGAATCTCTTCCTCGGACGGACGCTTGTCCGAGGTCTTCGTCACAGGGCCTTCGAGGTCGTCGGTCGAACGCTCATCGCCCCAGGATACGGTGAAGCGATAAACCTTGGCACCGTCCATAACGTAAGGCACGGTCTTGGTGGCCTCGCCCAGCGCGATCGGCAGCATGCCGGACGCCAGCGGATCGAGCGTTCCAGCGTGACCGGCCTTTTCGGCATTGAACAGCCACTTGATCTTGGAGACGGCCTCGGTCGAGCCCATGCCCACAGGTTTGTCCAGCACCAGCCAGCCGGAGACTGGCCGGCCTTTCTTCTTGCCGCGACGCGACATGTCAGTCTTCCTTGTCTTCTTCGTCGCCAAGATCGCGCACCACTTCGGGTGAACGCAGCAGATCATTGATCTTGGCGAAATTGTCGTAACTCGTGTCCAGCCGGAAACGGAATTCCGGCATGTACTTCATCTGCCGCAAGGCAAAGGAAACACGGCCACGGATGAATTTGGCATATTTGTTGAGCGCCTCGATGACAGCATCGGGGTCTTTGGCGCCGAGCGGCGACACAAAGGCGGTGGCGATCTTTAGGTCGGGCGACATGCGCACTTCGGTGATCGAAATCACCGCCGTTTCGACCACCGGATCAGTGATCTCTCCGCGCTGGAGCGTCTCGGAAAGGGCGTGACGCACCTGCTCGCCGACGCGAAGCTGACGCTGGGTTGGGCCTGAACTCGAAAAACGCGACATGGTCCTGAAAATCCATATGTCGCAGGGGGCGGAATGGAACCGCGCTTCCTGCTGCACGAAAACGGACGGCCGCCGACCGGCCACCGTCCAAACGATGAGACAAACGCCAGGCGCTTAGAGCGTCCGGGTCACCATCTCCACGCGGAAGCACTCGATGACATCGCCAGCGCGCATGTCTTCGTAGTTCTGGAAGGCCATACCGCATTCCTGGCCGACCGGTACTTCAGAGACTTCGTCCTTGAAGCGCTTGAGCGTCTTGAGCGTGCCTTCGTGGATGACAACGTTGTCGCGGATCAGGCGGACGCCTGCGCCACGTTCGACCTTGCCTTCGGTGACACGGCAGCCCGCGACCTTGCCCGTCTTCGTGATGTTGAAGACTTCGAGGATCTCGGCGTTGCCGATGAAGGTTTCGCGACGTTCCGGCGACAGCAGGCCCGACATCGCCGACTTAACGTCATCCACGAGGTTGTAGATGATGTTGTAGTAGCGGATTTCGATCCCGGACTGTTCAGCTGCGTGGCGCGCCTGCGTATTGGCGCGGACGTTGAAGCCAATGATCGCCGCACCCGAGGTTTCGGCCAGCGTGACGTCGCTTTCGGTGATGCCACCAGCGCCCGAATGGACGATGCGGGCACGAACCTCGTCGGTGCCGAGCTTGTCGAGCGCGGTGATGATCGCTTCGACCGAACCCTGCACGTCACCCTTGATGATGAGCGGGAACTCCTTGAGGCCGGACGACTGCAACTGCGACATCATCTGCTCGAGCGAGCCGCGCTGGGTCGCATGCCTTGCGACAGCCTTATCGCGCGCCAGACGCTGACGGTACTCGGTGATCTCGCGGGCACGGGCTTCGTTGTTGACCACCGCAAAGCGGTCGCCAGCCTGAGGTGTGCCCTGGAGGCCGAGAATCTCGACCGGCATCGACGGCGGAGCTTCTTCAAGACGGTTGCCACGGTCGTCGACCAGAGCACGGACACGGCCCCACTGGTCGCCGGCGACGAGAATGTCCCCCGGCATCAGCGTACCTGTCTGGACCAGGACGGTCGCAACCGGGCCACGGCCCTTGTCGAGCTTGGCTTCGATGACGACACCCTCGGCCGTACGGTCGGGGTTTGCCTTCAGGTCGAGAACTTCGGCCTGCAGAAGGATCGCTTCGAGCAGCTTGTCGAGATTGGTGCCGTTCTTCGCCGAAACCTCGACGTCGAGAACTTCACCGCCCATCGATTCCACGAAGACTTCGTGGCGCAGCAGCTCGGTACGGACCTTCTGGGCATCCGCCGACGGCTTGTCGATCTTGTTGATCGCGACAATGATCGGCACGCCGGCAGCCTTGGCATGGCTGATCGACTCGATCGTCTGCGGCATGACGCTGTCGTCGGCTGCGACCACCAGGATCGCGATATCGGTCGCCTGGGCACCACGAGCACGCATCGCCGTGAAGGCGGCGTGGCCGGGGGTGTCGATGAAGGTGATCTTCTGACCGTTCTTCTCGACCTGGTAGGCGCCGATGTGCTGGGTGATGCCACCGGCTTCGCCCGACTGCACATTGGCGTTGCGGATAGCGTCAAGCAGAGAGGTCTTGCCGTGATCGACGTGACCCATGATGGTGACGACAGGCGGACGCGTAACCAGCGTTTCGCTGTGATCGGCGATGTCGAACAGGCCCTCTTCGATGTCGGACTCGGCAACGCGGCGAACCGTGTGGCCAAATTCGGCAGCAATCAATTCAGCCGTATCGGCGTCGATGACGTCGCCCGGCTTCATCATCTGGCCCTGCTTCATGAAGAACTTCACGACATCGACGGCACGCTCGGACATACGCTGAGCGAGTTCCTGGATGGTGATGGTCTCTGGAAGGATAACCTCGCGAATGATCTTTTCGCGCGGCTCGTTGTGCATCGCACGCTTGAACTTCTCCTGTCGGCGACGCATCGCCGACAGCGAACGCGAACGCGCGTCGCCATCCACGGAAGACAGCGCCGTGTTGAGCGTGAGCTTGCCACGACGGCGATCTTCTTCGGTCTTGGCCTTGGCCGGACGGGCAACTTCAGGGGTCGCAATGCGGCGGATCGGCGTTGCGGTAGCAGCGCCTGGGCCTACGCGGCCCTTCGGCTTGGCTTCCACCTCGTCGGGCACATTGGCCTCGAGTGCTGCGGCAGGCGCACGGCGGCGAGCTTCGTCCTCGGCACGACGGCGCGATTCTGCCTCGGTCTTGAGACGGGCTTCTTCTTCAGCCTGGCGACGAGCCGAATCCTCACGCTCCTTGCGGCGGCGCTCTTCTTCCTCGAGGCGGCGACGTGCGTCCTCGACAGCGCGCAGGCGGTCTTCCTGTTCACGTACGACAGAGCCTTCAAGTGCGCGACGACGCGCCTCCATCTCGCTGCGCGACAACGAGTTCAGCACCATGCCCGACCGCTCGGGCTGACGCGTAGGCCTTGGTGTTTCGCGTACGATAGGGGCCGGGGCGGGCGCACGAGGTGCCGCGACCGGCGCCGGCGCTGGCTTAGGCGAAGGTGCCGCCACGACCGGTGCTGGCGCTGGGACAACCGGCGCTGGCGCTGGCGCTGGGACAACCGGCGCTGCCACTGCCGCGACCGGTGCTGCCACCACGGGCGCTACGGGCTGCGGCTTGGGTGCGAACACGGCGGCTGCAGTCGGTGCGGGCTCGTGCTTATCGCCGGGCATGGAGAATTTACGCTTCTTCGTCTCAACGACGACCGCCTTTGTGCGGCCGTGCGAGAAGTTCTGGCGTACGGTTCCCTGCTCCGATCCCGGGCGCTTCAGCGTCAAGGTCTTCTTCGGAGTGACGCTCAACGTGTTGTCATCGCCCGATTTAGTGTCGCTCATTCCATATCCTCTGCGGCATCATCGTCGTAGGCAATTGCCGCAATCATTGCCAGATCATCCGGGGATCCGCCCCGATATCGGTCAAGCGCAACCATGCGCTTTGCGACCGCCTTGCCCGCTTCTCCCGCGAGGACGGCAGCATGTATCACATTTGTTGCCCCCAATGCCAAACCCAATTCGGCTTCCGAAAAAAGTTTGTAGGCAGGCGTTGCAGGCCCGCCGATATGCACTGTGGCCTTGCGGGCCTGGGTGATCTTGCGGACGCCATCTTCGGCGCCCTCATAAGCATGGAGTACTAGAAGCGCCTTGCCGGCGCGGACCGTGGAGTCGACCTTGGCGGCACCTAGCGCCACCAGGCCGGCCTTTCGGGCGAGCCCGAGCGCGCCAAGCGCCGATTTGGCGAGCAGTTTGTCGACCATGGCGCCCAACTCGGGCGGCACGACGACCTGCGCCTTGAAGGCGCGGGCGAACATTCCCTTGGCCTCAGCCTTGTCGATATGTAGGCGGTCAGCCGTCACCCAGCAACCGCGGCCGGGCAGATTTCTCTTGAGGTCCGGAAAAACGGTCGAATCCGGGCCGACGACGAAACGGATCAGATTATCCGGTTCGGCGCTTTTGCGCGTGACGATGCAGGTGCGATCGTTCATCTCGTCCAAGGGGTTCTCCGGCCGGTCTCACGTCACTCACCGGCGACGTCGACTGGCTCTTCCTCGGACACTTCGTCCTCGGCGATCCAGCCAACCATACGTCGGGCAGCAACGACCATCTGTTCTGCATCGGTGCGCGACACGCCGTAGTCGGCCAGCACGCCTGGGAAGAACTTGGTCTCTCCGTCCTTGCGTTCCTTCCAGCCGACGAGATCGTCGGCTGCATAGCCGGCGAAGTCCTCGACCGTCTTCACACCATCATTGCCGAGCGCCACCAGCA
>NZ_JBFUIP010000135.1:0-15439 GCF_056401815.1 Aminobacter sp. P4_D5
GCGTTGCGGAAGCGTTCCTTCTCCCCGTCATTACGGGGAGAAGGTGCCGGCAGGCGGATGAGGGGCGGCTCTACGTCAGCCGCAAATGCACTAAGCTTCAGGCGGGACGACGCCCTTGCGGACGGCGAAGTCGGCGTAGAAGCGGCGTTCCTGCGTCTGGATGACGGCGTAGGCCTTCTTGGCGCGTTCGTAAAAGGCGAAACGCTCGATGCCGACCATCTTGGTGTCCGTGCCCGCAATCAGCTTTTGAACCTCGCGCTGGACCTCGGGAAGCTCGTCGGGCTTGCCAACGACCTCCATGCGGCCAAAGGCATCGTCGACGAAGGTGTCGACAGGCATCACCGACAGCACCGCCTTCATCACCCGGACAATGTCGGCGTCGATGCGCAGCGGGCGGCCGAACACTGTCTGGCGCGAGATCGCTTCGGCCGGAAAATTGGCGTCGGCGATGATCAAATCGTCGCCGTGGCCCATCGAGCGCAGCGCGTAGAGCACGTCGGGGCTGAGCAGTGGATCGATGCCGAGAAGCATGGGCGGACACCTGATGATGCGGGTTGCAGATCGGTTGCAGTGTGCAGGCGTGTGCGGCAGCAGGCAAGCGAAAGCCTTGGCTCAGGGTTCGCGGACAAAGCCCTCGCTGGCGACCAGAAGATTGCGCGTATAGTCCTTGGTGACATTGCGGGAGGCGAGATCGCCGGCTTCGAGCCGCTCGACCTCCGCGCCGCTTTGCATCACCATCAGCCGCTCGCACATATGGGTGATGACGCCGAGGTCGTGGCTGACCATGACGAAGGTCAGCTTGCGGTCGCGGCGGATCTGCTCGAGCAAATTGAGCACTTCGGCCTGCACCGAGGCGTCGAGTGCTGATGTCGGCTCGTCCAGCAGGAGCACCGAAGGTTCGAGGATCAGCGCGCGGGCAATCGCCACGCGCTGGCGCTGGCCGCCGGAGAGCTGGTGCGAATAGCGGAAGCGGAAGCCGGAGCCGAGACCGACCTCGTCGAGCGCGCGCTGGATGCGTTTATCGATGTCGGCAAAGCCGTGGATCGCCAAAGGTTCAAGCAGCAGCCGGTCGACGGTCTGGCGCGGATGCAACGAACCATAAGGGTCCTGGAACACCATCTGCACCTGGCGGTAGAATTCCTTGTCACGCGTCTTGCCCAGGCGCTTGCCGCCGACGTCGATGGTGCCCGAGGTCACGGGTGCCAGGCCTGCTACGGCGCGCAGCAGCGTCGACTTGCCGGAACCGGATTCGCCGACAAGGCCGAAGGACTCGCCCTGTGCAACCGTCAGGCTGACGTCCTTGAGCGCTATGAAGTCGTCATAGACGACGCGCAGGCGATCGATGGAAAGGGCAGGGATCACAGCAGCCACTCCGGCTGGCGGTCGAGCACTGGCAGCGGGTGCCGGCTCGTGCCGATCTTGGGCATGCAGTTGAGCAGGCCTTGGGTGTAGGGGTGCCTGGCCTGCGACAGCTCGGAGGCCTTGAGCTCCTCGACGACCTTGCCGGCATACATGACGATCACCCGGTCGCAGAAGGTCGAGACCAGGCGCAGATCGTGCGAGATGAAGATCAGCCCCATGCCACGGTCGATGACCAGCCGGTCGAGGATGCGCAAGATGTCGAGCTGGACGGTGACGTCGAGCGCCGAGGTCGGCTCGTCGGCGATCAGAAGCTCGGGGCCGGCGATCAACATCATGGCGATCAKGGCGCGCTGGCCCATGCCGCCGGAAACCTCGTGCGGGTAAAGGTCGAAGACGCGCTTGGGGTCGCGGATCTGCACCGCCGAGAGCATGTCGAGCGCGCGCTCGCGGGCCTCCGACTTGGCGACCTTTTCATGCGTGCGCAGGGTCTCGACGATCTGCCGGCCGATGGTCATGACAGGATCGAGCGAATATTTCGGGTCCTGCAGGATCATGGCGATGCGATTGCCGCGCAAGGCCCGCCGTTCTGCCGCCGATGTCTTCAAAAGGTCGATGCCGGCGAATTCGAGCCGCTTGGCCTTGATCTCGGCCTGCTGCGGCGTCAGCCCCATGATGGCGCGGCCGGTCTGCGACTTGCCCGAACCGGACTCGCCGACGATGCCGAGCCGCTCCTGGCCAAGCGCGAAGGAGACACCGCGCACCGCTTCCACAACGCCAGTGCGGGTGGGGAAGGAAACACGGAGGTCGTCGACATGCAGCAGCGTGCTCATTGGCCACCGCTGCGTGTGTCGAGTGCGTCGCGCAGGCCATCGCCCAGCAGGTTGAAGCCGAGGCTGACGATGAGGATGGCGGCTCCGGGAGCGGCTGCGACCCACCACTGGTCGAGGATGAAGCGGCGGCCCGAGGCGATCATCGAGCCCCATTCCGGCAGCGGCGGCTGGGCGCCGAGCCCGAGGAAGCCGAGGCCGGCGGCGGTGAGGATGATACCGGCCATGTCGAGCGTGACGCGCACGATCAGCGAGGAGATGCACAGCGGCATGATGTGGCGCACCACGATGCGCATCGGCGAGGCGCCCATCAGCTTGACCGCCGAGATGTAGTCCGAGCTGCGCAGGGTCAATGTTTCGGCACGGGCGATGCGGGCATAGGGCGGCCACGAGGTCAGCGCGATGGCGATGATGGCGTTGCCGATGCCGGGTCCAAGCGCTGCGACAAAGGCCAGCGCCAATATCAGCTTGGGGAAGGCGAGGAAGATGTCGGTGATGCGCATCAAAACCGCATCGACCCAGCCGCCGGCATAGCCAGCGGCGGTGCCGACCAGCAGGCCTACGGGTGCCGCGATGATGGCGACAAGCGCCACCACCTGCAAGGTGAGGCGCGAGCCGTAAATCAGCCTGGAAAGGATATCGCGGCCCTGGTCGTCGGTTCCAAGCCAATACTCGGCACTGGGCGGCATTAGGCGCGCATTCTTGAGGTCGCCAATATAGGGCGAGTAGGGCGCAAGCAACGGTGCGAAGGCGGCGATGAGCAGCAGCGCCAGGATGATGAACATGCCGACGACGGCGAGCTTGTTTGCGGTGAAGCGGCGCCAGGTCAGATAGGCTTGGCCGAGCCGAGCCTGAAAGCGCGACTGCGGCCTGTCGGTCAAAAGCCATTCGCGGCGGGTCAAAACAGTGTCGCTCATCGTATCCGCGTCCTTGGGTCGAGCAGGCGATAGAGCAGGTCGGAGAACAGGTTGAGCGCGATGAACACCGAGCCGATGACAATCGTGCCGCCCAGGACCGCATTCATGTCGGCATTCTGCAGCGAATTGGTGATGTAGAGGCCAAGGCCGGGCCAGGCGAAGACCGTTTCGGTTAGCACCGAGCCTTCGAGCAGGCCGGCGTAGGACAGCGCGATCACGGTGACCAGCGGCACGGCAGCGTTGCGCAGCGCATGACCCCAGATGATGCGAGTTTCCGACAGGCCCTTGGCGCGCGCTGCCACGATGTATTCCTGGCTCAGCTCGTTGAGCATGAAGGAACGCGTCATGCGGCTGATATAGGCGAGCGAGAAATAGCCAAGCAGCGAGGCCGGCAGGATGATGTGGGCGAAGATGTCCTTGAACGCGGCCCAGTCGCGGTTGAGGACAGCGTCGAGCAGGTAAAAGCCGGTGATCGGGGTGAAGGTGTATTCGAACACCACGTCGATGCGGCCGGGGCCGGCGGTCCAGCCGAGCCGGGCGTAGAACACCAGAAGCGCCAGAAGCCCGAGCCAGAAAATCGGCATCGAATAGCCGATCAGGCCGATGATACGCACGATCTGGTCGGCGAGGCTGCCGCGCTTGACGGCGGCCAGCACGCCGAGCGGGATGCCGAAGGCAGCACCGATGATGGTGCCGACGGTGGCGAGTTCCATGGTCGCGGGAAAGACGCGGCGGATGTCGGCCATGACAGGGTTGGTGGTCAGCACGGAGGTGCCGAAATCGCCCTGCAGCACACCTTTCACATAGAGGTAGAACTGCTGGTAGTAGGGCAGGTTGAAGCCCATTTCGATACGCGTGCGCTCAACGACATGGGCAGGCGCCCTGTCGCCGACGATCGCCAGCACCGGATCGATGGGAACGACACGGCCAATGAAAAAGGTGACGGCCAAAAGGCCAAGATAGGTCGTTGCCACGATCACCAAAAAGCTGGCGATCGAGCCTGCGAGAGCAGAGGCGCGCCTGTTGGCGCGCCTCGCTTGGGTCTGATTTTCCATGCTGGTCAACGGATCGATCCTTTTCGGATCAGTCCTTGGTCACGGGAGCGACGAAGTTGGAATCGAAGTTCGGCCCCAGCTTGTAGTTCTTGACGTTGCCGCGCAGGCCAGCGACTTCGGTCTGCTGGAAGATCATCACGAACGGGCTGGTGTCGAGGGCAGCCTGCTGCAACTCCTTGTACATGGCCGCGCGCTTGTCGTTGTCGCGCTCCAGAAGGGCTGCCTTGGTCTTTTCGGTGAGCTCCGGAACGTCCCAGGCATTGCGCCAGGCCAGCGTCTTCACCGTGCCGTCATCGGCATTGTTGGGGTTGGAGGTGAAGGTTTCGGCGTTGGAGTTCGGATCCCAGTAATCCATGCCCCACTGACCGATATACATGTCGTGGTTGCGGGCGCGGTACTTGGTCAGGGTCTGCTTGCCGTCGCCGGGGATGATCTCCAGCTTGATGCCGGCCTGGCCGACGGTCTGCTGGAAGGCTTCGGCGATGCCCGTCACCGGCTGGGAATTGCGCACGTCCATGGTGACGGTGAAGCCGTCCTTCAGGCCTGCCTTCTCCAGCAGTTCCTTGGCCTTGGCGACGTCAAACGTGAACGGGTTGGAGTCGAGCGCGCCGAGCACGCCCTTGGCCTGGTAGGTCTGGCGGATTTCGCCAATGCCCTTGATCAGCGTCGAACCGATGGCGTCGTAGTCGACCAGATACTTGAGCGCCTGGCGTACTTCGGGCTTGGCCAGGTTGGGGTTCTTCTGGTTGAGGCTGATGTAATAGACCGTGCCCTTGGGCGCGCTGGTGGTGGCAAGGTCGGCGTTCTTCGAGATCGCCTCCAGGTCGCCCGGCTCGAGATTGCGGGCGACGTCGATGTCGCCTGCTTCAAGCATCAGGCGCTGGGTGGCGCTTTCCTTGACGTGGCGATAGATGACGCGGGCAAGGGCTGCCTTTTCACCGTAGTAATTGTCGTTGCGCTCCAGCACGAGGATCTCGTTGGCGCGCCAGTCGCGGATCTTGAAGGGACCCGAGCCGGCATAACCTGTCTTGAGCCAGCCATTGCCGAAATCATTGTCGAACTTGTACTCGTCGGTCGGGGTGACCGGGGCGACATGCTCGAGCACCAGCTTCTTGTCCATCACGGCACCGACGGTGGCKGTCAGGCAGTTCAGCACGAAGCTCGGCGCATAGGACTTGTCGACGGTGAAGACGAACGTGCTGTCGTCGACGGCCTTGGCCTTCTCAGTGACATTGTCCTTGGTCAGGCCGAACTGGGTGAGGATGAAGGCCGGGCTCTTGTCGAGCTTGACGGCGCGCTCGAACGACCAGGCCACGTCGGCCGCGGTGATCGGGTTGCCGGAGGCGAACTTCAGGCCGGGCTTGAGCTTGAAGGTGTAGACCAGGCCATCGTCGGATACGGTCCAGCTCTCGGCGACGCCGGGGCGCACCTTGGTGGTGTCGCTAACGTCGAGGCGCACCAGCATGTCATAGGCGTTGCCGAGGAATTCGGCCGGGCTGAGCTCGAAGGATTCAGCCGGGTCAAGCGTGATGGTGTCATCGATGGCCCAGGCCTGGACCAGCGTGTCGGCCGGTGTCACCGCAAGCGCGGGTGAGGCGAAAACCATCGCCGACAAGGCAGCGCCAGCAAGCATCAGGCGGAAATGCCCGTTCATTTTACCGATCATCATTTTTTCAGTTCCCCAAGTTGACGATTATTTGTTGTTAGGCCGCCGTTTCGTGCCAGGCCGAGCGCAAAACCCTCAGCCAGTTGTCACGGCATATTTTCGCCAGATCGGCGTCACCATATCCAGCGTTCCCAAGGGCCGCAACGAGCTTCTGCAGGCCGGCTGCGTCGCCGATCTCGCCCGGCACGGTGCAGCCGTCAAAGTCCGAGCCCAGCCCCACGCCGTCGATGCCGACATGCTCGACGAGATAGTCGACGTGGCGGATCATTTGGGAAAGCGGGGTGTCGACGCTCTTTGCGCCATCCTCGCGCAGCATGGTGACGGCGAAGTTCAGTCCGACGAGGCCGTTGCTTTCGCGCACGGCGGCGAGCTGCTTGTCGGTCAGGTTGCGGCTGATCGGCGTGATCGCATGGGCGTTGGAATGGCTGACGATCAGCGGCCGGTCGCTGAGCTTGGCGACGTCCCAGAAGCCCTTTTCGGTGATGTGGGCGAGATCGATGGCGATGCCGATGCGATTGCATTCCTTGACCAGCCGTTTGCCGGCTTCGGTCAGGCCGGGGCCGGTGTCGGGGCTCGAGGGAAAGGCAAATGGAACGCCATGGCCGAAGACGGTGTTGCGACTCCACACCGGGCCGAGCGAGCGCAGGCCGGCGGCGTAGAACACGTCGAGCGCGGCAAGATCGGCGTCGATCGCCTCGCAGCCTTCCATATGCAGCACGGCGGCGAACTTGCCTTCGGCTTGTGCTGCATCGATGTCGGCGCCGCTGCGGCAGATCTTCCAGCCCCCGGCACGCTCGATCCTGAAGGCGATCGATGCCATGTCGAGGGCGATGTCGAGCGAAGGCGCACGTTCGAGCGGCTTGCACAGCGGAATGGCATAGTGGCCGTTTTCGTCGCGCACCTCGTCGGGCATGTTGGCCGAAGTGATGTAGATCGCGCACAGCCCGCCGGCGAGGCCGCCCTTTTGGGCGCGTGCCATGTCGATATGGCCCTGCGTGGTGCCTTCGATGAACTCCGCTACCGGGTCAGCACCCTTGGCGGCGTTGTTCCACAACCGATAAAGCACGTCGTTGTGGCCGTCGAAAACTGCCTGCATTACCCACTCCTGTCTGCGGCGGCAGTTGAATGATGTGCGGCAGGGCAAGTCAACCTGTCGCCAGGGGCGAGCTTTGCGCCGGTGCAGCAATTCCGCTTGGTTCGGGGTGCCCAGGACCAACAGGAATCTCGGCCTGGACCATTAGGCCGCGGACATATATTTCTCCCCCGAAAATGCACGGAAATTTCGGCTCACGGTTCCCGTCGGCGACTGCTGGCGGATGACCTTGCGGCAGCCTGCGTCCTTGTACGGCATTGAGTTCTGACAAAAATTTGTGCAGGCCACCGCAGGCGGCCCTTTGGCCGCTCGCCGAATTGCAATTCCATTGATTAGGTTAGGAAGTTTATATGTCAGAAGTCAGTCTTCTCGATCATGCACTCGTGCGCCTCGACGAGGCGGCAAAACACCTGAACGTCGACGCCGACGTTATCGAGAAACTGAAATTTGCCCGCGAGACCACCAAAGCCCGTCTGATGATCCGCATGGACGACGGCTCGCGTAAATCCTTCATCGCCTGGCGCTGCCGCTATGACGACACGCGCGGACCGACCAAGGGCGGCATCCGCTTCCACCCTGAATCGACCGCCGACGAGGTCGAGATGCTGGCCTTCTGGATGACCTTCAAATGCGCCGTGATGAACCTGCCCTACGGCGGCGGCAAGGGTGCCGTGCAGGTCGACCCGCGCAAGCTGTCCAAGGCCGAGCTGGAGCGTCTGTCGCGCGCC
Organism: Aminobacter sp. P4_D5; assembly: GCF_056401815.1. Taxonomy (NCBI): domain Bacteria; kingdom Pseudomonadati; phylum Pseudomonadota; class Alphaproteobacteria; order Hyphomicrobiales; family Phyllobacteriaceae; genus Aminobacter; species Aminobacter sp. P4_D5. The sequence continues at coordinate 7,649 of NZ_JBFUIP010000135.1, forward strand.
TATATCCAGGCTTTTGCCCGCATCATCGGTCCCGACCGCGATATTCCGGCACCCGACGTCTACACCAATTCGATGATCATGGGCTGGATGGCCGACGAGTATGCGCAGATCGTCGGCCAGGCTTCGCCCGCCGTCATCACTGGCAAGCCGCTGGCGCTGGGCGGTTCGCTCGGCCGCGGCGACGCCACCGCGCGCGGCGGCTTCTATCTCGTGCGCCACCTTGCCGATGAGCTCGGCCTCAAGGGCAGCCTGCGCATCGCCGTGCAGGGTTTTGGCAATGCCGGCCAGCACATCGCCCGCCTGCTTGCCTCGGACGGCCACAAGATCGTCGCTGTTTCGGACTCCGAAGGTGCGGTGCAGGCGGCCAACGGGCTCGACCTCGACCGGCTCTTCGTTGCCAAGGACAGCGGCCGCTCGGTCGTCACGACCGCCGGCCACGCCGGCCATGAACTGCTCGACGGCAATGCGCTTGTCGGCGTCGATTGCGACATCCTGGTGCCGTCGGCGCTGGAGAACATGATCCGCATCGACAACGCCGACCAGGTCAAGGCCCGCATCGTGCTCGAACTGGCCAATGGCCCGGTCACCGCGGAAGCAGACGAGGTCCTGGAGAAGAAGGGCATCGTCGTCCTGCCCGACATCCTGGCCAATGCCGGCGGCGTCACCGTCTCCTATTTCGAGTGGGTGCAGAACCGCCAGGGTTATTACTGGCCGATCGAGGAGATCCACGAGCGCCTGCGCACCATCATGGAGCGTGAGGGCCGTGCCATCTGGGACGTCGCGCAGGCCAAGGACGTTTCGGTGCGCACAGCGGCTTATGTGCATGCGCTCGCGCGTCTCGGCGAAGCGATCGAAGCACACGGTACGCAGAACTATTTCGCGAGCTGATCCAGACCGCTCACACCGCCGGATCGAATGGTCCGGCGGTGATCTAGCCCGCCACTTTCCGGTTGAAGCGCCGAAATCGTGCGGCTAGGGCTTCTGCAAAGAAATCTCCCACAACCCTTGCCTTCAAGGCACAACCGGCGGCCCGACAATGTCCTTCATTCCCGATTGGTCGACCATCATCCAGTTTGCAATCGCGACCTTCATCATCGCGATCACCCCTGGACCCGACATGACCTTGTTCGTCGGCCGGGCGCTGTCGGAAGGCCGCAAGGCCGGCTTTGCCTGCATGGCGGGTGCGATGACCGGCATCGTCTTCCACACATCGCTCGTGGCGCTCGGGCTGTCGGCGCTGATCGTTGCCTCGCCGCAAGCCTTCATGGCGCTCAAGATCGTCGGCGCCGGCTATCTCGTCTGGCTCGCCTTCCAGGCGGTGACCAAGGGTTCGGCGTTTTCGCCTGACACCACCAAGCGGGCTCCGCGCTCGATGTTCCAGAACTGGGCGACCGGGCTTGGCATCAACCTGCTCAACCCCAAGATCATCCTGTTTTTCATGACCTTCCTGCCGCAATTCGTGTCGGCACACGACACCAACGCCCCGGGAAAGCTGTTCTTCCTCGGCGCGATGTTCATCATCCTGTCGCTGCCGCTTGTCGCCCCGATGGTGATTGCCGCCGACAAGTTCGCCGGCTTGCTCAAGAAGAGCCCGCGCGTCACCCGTATCGTCGATTATCTGTTTGCGGGCGTGTTTTCGGCCTTCGCGCTGAAGATCCTTACGGCGCAGGCGAAGTAGGTCTGGGACCCAGGACACCGGCAAAGCGGCCGGTGACAAACCAGTAGGCGATGCCGCCGATCAGACCGCTGCCGATGATTGAAACCGGCAGCAACGGGTCTTGGTAGGCGAAGCTTGGGTCGCCCGCCTGGTAGGCAAAGCCTAGGAACACCAGCGCGACGAAGCCGCCACCGAGCGCGTAAAACAGCCAGTCGCGCTTGCCCCGAAGCTCAGCCAAAACCATGACGATGACCGCCGGCACGAAGGCGAAATAGGCGACGAACAGCGCGGTGAACGGGATGGTGAAGACCATCGACCCAGTGGCGACCTCGGGCGGCATGTCGGCGGCCATGAGGCCGGCAGCACCGAGGAAGATCACGTTGAGAAAAGCCCCAGCGGCAAGCGCGGCCGCGAGATAGCCCACCACCATATGGGCGAACTTGCCGAGATAGAGCAGGAAGCGGCTCACGCCTCGCCGTGCCCTGCAATCATCATCGCTTCGAGCGCCAGGCGCTCGGTCTTTTTCATGCGCTCGGATTCCGACTTGAGCTGGCCGCAGGCGGCAAGGATGTCGCGGCCGCGCGGGGTGCGGATTGGCGAGGCATAGCCGGCATTGTTGATGTAGTCGGCGAACTTCTCGATCGTCTCCCAGTCCGAGCACTGGTAGTTGGTGCCGGGCCAGGGGTTGAACGGGATCAGGTTGATCTTGGCGGGGACGCCCCGCAGCAGCTTGACCAGCGCCTTGGCGTCTTCGAGGGAATCGTTGACGTCCTTGAGCATCACATATTCGAAGGTGATGCGGCGCGCGTTCGACAGGCCGGGATAAGTGCGGCAGGCCTCGATCAGCTCCTTGAGCGGGTACTTCTTGTTGATTGGCACGAGCAGGTCGCGCAAATCGTCATTGGTGGCATGCAGCGAGATCGCCAGCATGACGCCGATCTCCTCGCCGGTGCGGAAAATTTCCGGCACGACACCGGACGTTGACAAGGTGATGCGCCTTTTCGACAGGGAAAGTCCGTCGCCGTCAGAGGCGATCAGCAGGGCCTTCTTCACCGCCTCGAAATTGTAGAGCGGTTCGCCCATGCCCATCATGACGATGTTGGAGATTTTCCGCCCTTCGGCCGGCACGATGGCGCCGTCGGGCGTGTTGCGGTCGGGGAAGTCGCCCAGCCGGTCGCGTGCCGTCATCAGCTGCGTCAGGATTTCTTCCGCCGTCAGGTTGCGCACCAGCTTCTGCGTGCCGGTGTGGCAGAACGAGCAGGTCAGCGTGCAGCCGACCTGGGACGAGATGCACAGCGTGCCGCGGCCTTCCTCGGGAATGTAGACGGTCTCGATCTCGACGGGACGGCCCGCTCCGCGCGGCGGAAAACGGAACAGCCACTTGCGCGTGCCGTCGGACGAAATCTGCTCTTCGACGATCTCGGGCCGCGCGATGGTGAAGTGCTTGGCGAGTTCGGCGCGCAGGTCCTTGGAGATGTTGAACATGTCGGCGAAGTCGGAGACGCCGCGGACATAAAGCCAGTGCCAGAGCTGCTGGACGCGCATTTTTGCCTGGCGTTCGGGAACGGTACCGGATGCGACAAGCGCTTCGGCAAGCTCCTCGCGGGTGAGGCCGATCAGCGACTCCTTGACGGGCGTCGCTGCGCGGGCGCGCAACGCGTCTCGGGTAGCATCGGTGGTGAGGTCGAGCGAAAGGGTCATTCGGTCCCAGGTCGGTTGATATCGCAGCTTATGTAGGATTTTGGGGCGACATATCACAGGTCTGTCGCCGCGTCACGTTTTGGCGGCCATGCATTTGTGCCGCAGCTTTGCAATCTGTTAGGCATTGGCCGGGATGCTGGGCCGATGAGCAACATCTTCCACATCGTCCTGGTGGTGCTCGCCGTCAACGGCGCGGCGTTCTTGGCCTTCTGGCGCGACAAGCGACTGGCCCGCAGTGGCGCCCGGCGCATCTCCGAAAAAACCCTGCTTTGGCTCGCATTCGCCGGCGGCAGTATCGGCGCGCTGTCAGCCCAGCATTTGTTCCGGCACAAGACGCGCAAGGAGCCGTTCCGGTCGCGTTTGTACCGTATCGTGCTGTTGCAGGCGGTTGCGATCACCGCCTTGGTGATCTGGCTGATCGTGCCGCACTGGGTGTCCGGCCTGCTCAATGCACTGAGCGGCCGATCGGTTTCGTAGGTTCCAGCAACAAAAAAGCCGGGCGATCGGATCGCCCGGCTTTCGAAATGCGTATCGAATGCGCCTACTTGCAGGTGGTGATCGACGTCAGCGCTGCCGAAATGCCCTTGAGCGAGAAGACGTAGCTCGTCGGATTGCCGCGGCCCGACTTGGCTTGGACCTTCATGTCGGTTCCGCCTTTCATGGCGGCAATCAGGGCCGGCTCTTCGGCGGCGTTCTCGACCCAGGCCGACTTGCCCTTGGTGAACATCGAGAAGCTCTTGCCGTCGATGGTGACGGAGACCTTGGAATTTTCCTGGAAATTGTAGCCGGCAATGAACTGCGGCTCGAACGACACCTTCTGGCCCGGGCGCTGGCTGACGAAGAAGAACATGTCGCCGTGGTCGAGCGTCGGTGGCTGCTTGTCGGTCGGTACCGTCAGCACGTAACAGACCTTGCCGTTCTGTGCCTGGTAGCTGTAGGTGCCCCAGGCGTTGTGCTGACCGATCTTGGTCGCCGACTGGGCGAGTGCCGGCATTGCCGACACGGCAAGCACCAGACCCGAAATTGTAGCTATCAAACCGCGCATCGCTTTTCCTGTACCTCAAATGGAGCGGGGCAGGCCGACTGCGCGCCCGCCCGTTCGCTTCATTTTGATTTAATCTGGGTTACCAAAGGGTGAATGACCTCGCATAAAGGATATTCACCGCAATGGAGCCCCGCCGAACTGCCTGTCATGCAACAGGCAACTTGTCCCTGACGTGGTTGAAAACCACGAAAACGGCAACAGTTTGACTTTTCGTTTCACGATGAAACAGGCGCGGCTTTGTCTTACCAGTCCTGCGACAGCGCTTCCTTTGCGGCAAGTCGGTGCGCCGGTGTCATATGGGCGCGCACCGCCGTGATCGCCGCGGTCAGCACGGCGATGTCGTCGGTGAAGCCGAGGCCGAGGATCATGTCGGGAATGGTGTCGACCGGCAGGATGAAATAGCCGAGTGCTGCCAGAAGGATACCCTTGGCACGGAGCGGGGTCTCCTTGTCGAGCGCGCAATAATAGGCAGCGACCACTTCTTCCATGAAAGGCACGTGACGAGCAGCGCGCTTGGCGGTGCGCCAGAATTTTTCGCGCACTTCGCCCTCGCTTGGCGGAGCATCGTTCGTGCCGCCGCGGAAGCCGTCAAAGCCAGAAAACTTCACCATCCAGACAGACTCCTTTGTCCGAACCTGTTTGCCATGGATGTGGGAAAGTCGAGGCCGCGCTGCAAGATGTTTCGCTCAAGAACCGAAATAGCTGTTCATGCGCTTCGCCAGCTTGACGTCGAGTTCGGTCAGCCCGCCGGCGTCATGGGTGTTCAGCTTGACGTCGACGGTCTTGTAGACGTTCGACCAGTCGGGATGATGGTCCATCTTCTCGGCGACGAGCGCGACGCGGGTCATGAACGCAAATGCCTCGCTGAAATTCTTGAACACGAAGCTGCGCGACATCGACAGCCCGTCAGTGGCAAGCGTCCAGCCGCCGAGCTCGGCGAGGGCTTGCTTCAATTCTTGTGGTCCAAGTTTCTCTCTGGCCATTTCATGCTCCCGTGGGTATCGAAGTCTTTCCTCACCAGCATAGCGCGGGAACGATGAGCGAGAAGCCGGTAAAATCCATCCTCTTCGTTTGCCTCGGCAATATCTGCCGTTCGCCACTGGCCGAAGGCGTGTTTCGCGCCGTGCTCGCCGAACGTGGGCTGGATGGCGAATACACCATCGACTCCGCCGGCACCGGCGGCTGGCATGCGGGATCGGCGCCTGATCCCCGTTCGATCGCCGTTGCAGCCCAGCATGGCATCGATATTGCTGCCCAGCAGGCACGCAAGGTGGTGGCGCGCGATTTCGAACGCTTCGACCTGATCCTCGGCATGGATCGCTCGAATCTCGACGATCTGCGCTCGCTCGCCCCAGCAGGGTCCGTCGAACGTGTCGAGCTTTTCCTCGGCCATGCCACGGGCGGACCACGGGATGTGCCCGATCCATATTATGGCGGCGAAGACGGATTTCTGGCGGTCTACCGCATGATCCGCGAGGCTTCGGAGGCACTTGCCGACCGGCTCGACGCGCGGGCATCGGCACCGTTGAGCGGCCACGCCTCCTCGACGATGTAGGGGCCGCCGCCAACCGAATCGCGCGACGACATCAAGACGAAGCGCCCGACGCGGAAGGGCAGGGCGGAAAAATTACCGCGCGCCGATAGGTAATGCGCGACGTCGAGCGGGGTGGTGTTCCGCAGCCGCGCCAGCGTGACATGCGGGGTGAACTTGCGCGGATCGGACGGTACGCCGAGGCGCTTGCAGATGCGTTCGATCTCGGCTTGCAGCGCATTCAGTTCCGGCGAGGGCATGACGCCCGCCCAGACCGCATGCGGCTTTTTCTGCCCGAAGGCGCCGACACCCGACAGCGTGAGCGGGAAACCGGACCGGTCGACGCGATCGAGCGCATCGACGATCTCGTCGGCGACGTGGCCTTCGATATCTCCGAAGAAACGCAAGGTGAGGTGGTAGTTTTCGACCTCGATCCAGCGGGCGCCGGGTAGACCGCCCCTGAGCAGGGACAGCGATAGTGCGGCATCACGCGGAATCTCGAGGGCGGTGAAAAGTCGCGGCATGGCCAGGCTCCCTTCCTCGAATCGCAATTCGTAGCCTCAGCGAATCATCGATCGCCTCGGTGGGCAAGAGCTTTGTTAAGCACTTGCTGTTTCCAAGCCGCARTTGCTTGTGAAGTGTGACAACGTTGCATTGTGGAGTTCATCTGGCTGCAATTGCTTTCTCCACCGTCGGCAAAGCCTTCTCGACCATGCGGTCGATGCCTTCGACGCTTGGGTGCATGCCGTCTTCGAGCAAAAGCTTCTGGTCGGCTGCGACACCGTCGAGGAAGAACGGATAGAGCGTGACACCGTATTTTTCGGCGAGGCGCGGATAGATGCCGTCGAAGGCGGCCTGATAGTCGGCGCCGAGATTGGGCGCGGCCCGCATTCCGGCGAGCAGCACCGGGATGTTGCGCTGCTTGAGGCGTGCGATCATGGCATCGAGGTTGTTTTCGGTGATTTCGGGCGCGATACCGCGCAGCATGTCGTTGGCGCCAAGTTCGAGGATCACCAGTTGCGTGCCCTCTGGCACCGACCAGTCGAGCCGCGACAGCCCGCCGCTGGAGGTATCGCCCGAGACGCCGGCATTGGCGATCACCACATCGTGACCGCGGGCGCGTAGCGCTGCCTCCAGTTTTTCTGGAAAACCCTCGCCAGGGCCAAGGCCGTAGCCGGCCATCAGGCTGTCGCCGAATCCAACGATGCGGAAGGGCTCTGCCAACGCCGGCGCGCCAAGAGATGCCGCAAGCATAAACAGGGCAGCGGCGAATAGTTGTTTGAAAGCCATGAATTAGACCCGATATGACGAAGACAGTCCCCGCCCAACAGTTTTCATATAGGACAGATTTGCCGTGACAGAAGCAGTCATCGAACTCAGAGACGTATCGCTGACGCTCGGCACGGGGGCCTCTTCAGTGCATGTGCTGAAAGGCGTGAGCCTCGATGTCGCTGCCGGTGAGGCGACCGGCATCGTCGGCCCCTCCGGTTCCGGCAAGTCGACGCTGCTGATGGTCCTGGCAGGCCTGGAGCGGGTCGATTCGGGAACGGTACAAATCGCCGGTGAGCTGCTCAACGGCCGCAGCGAAGACCAGATCGCCTCGTTTAGGGGGCGTAACATTGGCATCGTGTTCCAGTCTTTCCACCTGATCCCCAACATGACGGCGCTCGAAAACGTCGCCGTGCCGCTGGAGTTGGCCGGCAAGCGCGACGCCTTCGCCATAGCCGAGCGCGAACTGGCAGCCGTCGGTCTCGCCGATCGCGTGACGCATTATCCCGGTGAGCTGTCGGGGGGCGAACAGCAGCGCGTGGCGATTGCCCGCGCCTTGGCGCCCGAGCCGCGCATCCTGATCGCCGA
>NZ_JBFUIP010000136.1:0-15357 GCF_056401815.1 Aminobacter sp. P4_D5
GTGTTCGGACCCTACACCTTCCAGATCGCACGCCGCGAACTCAAGCGTGGCGGCGAAGCGCTCAAGCTGACCGACCGCGAGCAGGAAATTCTTGCCATCTTCGCCGCGCGCGCCGGCGAGACCATCCCCCGTCATGAGCTGGTAACCGGCGATTCCGAAGTCGGCGAACGCACAATCGACGTCCAGATCAACCGCCTCCGGCGCAAGATCGAGCGCGACCCGGCCAACCCCGTCTGGCTACAGACGGTGCGCGGTATTGGGTATCGGCTCAGCGTGGAATAGGATCGCCGAAGGGCGGCCGGGGCACAATCCGGCCGGTGGCGAACGGAATGGCGGATGGCAACCACTGACATGGAACGGCCTGGCGGAGGCAGCCTCGGAACACGCGCTTGGCGTGCACTGACGGCTGTGCCCAGAAGCTGGAACCGTTTCTGGCGGCGTGTGTCGATCTACATGCCAAAGCGGCTCTATGCGCGTTCGCTGCTGATCATCATCACGCCGATGATCCTGCTGCAATCGGTCGTAGCCTTCGTCTTCATGGAGCGCCACTGGCAGACGGTGACGGTTCGTCTATCGCAGGCGGTGACGCGCGACATCGCCGCCATCATCGATCTGCTCGACACCTTCCCGCAGCCCGACAATTACGCCCAAATCATCCGCATCGCCCAGGACCGGATGCAGCTGAAGATCGACTTGCTGCCGCCAGATCCCCTGCCCCCGCCTGGGCCAAAGCCGTTCTTTTCGATCCTCGACCAGGCGCTTTCGACGGAAATCCGCAGGCAGATCAACCGGCCGTTCTGGCTCGACACCGTCGGCAACTCCAACATCGTTGAGGTGCGCGTCCAGCTCAACGACAAGGTGCTGCGCGTCTTCGTCCGCCGCAGCCAGGCCTATGCGTCCAACACCCACATCTTCCTGTTGTGGATGGTGGGCACATCGCTGGTGCTCTTGACGATCGCCATTCCTTTCCTGCGCAACCAGATACGCCCGATCCTGCAGCTCACCGAGGCTGCCGAAAGCTTTGGCAAGGGCCGGCCGATGCCACCCAATTTCCGGCCGCGCGGTGCCGAGGAAGTGCGGCGCGCCGGCTTTGCCTTCATCCAGATGCGAGAGCGCATCGAACGCCAGATCGACCAGCGCACGGCGATGCTGACCGGCGTCAGCCACGATCTGCGCACCATCCTGACGCGCTTCAAGCTGCAGCTCGCTCTGTCGGGGAGCAAGATCGACCGCGAGGCGCTGAGCCAGGATGTCGACGACATGCAGTCTATGCTCGAAGCCTATCTCGCCTTCGCCCGCGGCGAAGCATCGGAGGACCCCGGCCGCTTCGATCTCTCCAGCTATCTCGACAAGCTTGGCGAGGAAGCCCGACTGCGCAAGCGCAAGCTCAAGGTGACGCTTGTCGGCGAACCCGAAGTGCACGTCCGCCCCAACGCCTTCACCCGACTGTTGCAGAACGTCGTTGGCAACGCCTTCCGCTATGCCAAGGAAGTCGAGGTCAAGGCCATCCACGATCGCGGCATGCTGGTCGTCATGGTCGACGACAATGGCCCCGGCATTCCCGAGGAAAAGCGCGAAGAAGTGTTCAAGCCGTTCTACCGGCTCGACGAGGCGCGCAATCTCGATTCGACCGRGACCGGTCTAGGACTGGCGATTGCCCGCGATATCGCGCGCAGCCATGGCGGCGACATCAAGCTCAGCGACAGCCCGCTCGGCGGCCTGCGCGCTATGATCCGCGTGCCGGCATAAAACCTAGGCGCGGTGGTCTAGCCGCGCCACCAGCCGGTCGCCGATCCACTGGATGCCACAGACAAGCACGATCAACACGACCACCACCGCGACCATCACCGCCGTTTCGAAACGCTGGTAGCCGTAGCGGATGGCTAGGTCGCCGAGTCCGCCCGCACCGATGGCACCCGCCATGGCGGAGGCACCGACCAGGGTCACCAGCGTGACTGTGAAGCCCGCAACGATGCCGGGCAACGCTTCGGGCACCAGCACCTCGCGGATGATGGCCCAGCGGCCGCCGCCCATGGCCCGCACGGCCTCGATCAGGCCACGGTCGACCTCGCGCAGCGACACTTCGGCGATGCGCGCATAATAGGGCGTGGCGGCAATCGAAAGAGGCACGATCGCCGCCCAGGTGCCGATCGAAGTGCCGACGATCAGCCGCGTCAGCGGGATGAGCGCGACGAGCAGGATGATGAAGGGCACCGAGCGGAAGCCATTAACCACAGCGCCAAGGATCCGGTTGACCCAAGGCTGCTCGGCAATGCCGCCCCGGTCGGTGGCGACAAGCGCCAGTCCCAGCGGCAGGCCAAACAGCAGCGAGATCAGCCCCGATGCCGCCGTCATCAGCACCGTCTCCCACAGCGAGCGCAGCAGCAGATCAAACATCGTCTGAGACATAGCCAAGCACCTCCACCCGCGCACCCCGGGCATTCAAGATTTCGACGGCAGTCGCAGTGACGCCGGTTGCAGTGATAACGCCGACAAACAGCGTGCCCACCGGCTCGCCCTGAATATGATCGATGCCGCCATGGATCAGGCGGAACAGGCCAGGGATCAACGTCGCCAGTTCCGCCAACAGCGGACGGCGTGCCGCTTCACCAGAAATGTCGACCCGCAAGATCGCCTCACTACCGCTGGAGCGGAGTTGGGCCGCCAACGCCTCGGGGAGTTGCGGGCGGATGCCGCCCAACAGGCTGCGCGTCACCTCGGACTTCGGGTCGGCGAAGACCGACCACACTGGCCCCTGCTCGACAATGCGGCCTGCATCGATCACCGCCACGCGGTCGGCAATGCTGCGGATCACCTCCATCTCATGCGTGATGAGCATGATGGTCAGCCCGAGCTTATGGTTGATGTCCTTGAGCAGCGACAGGATCGAGCGCGTCGTCTCGGGGTCGAGCGCCGATGTTGCCTCGTCCGAAAGCAGCACCGCCGGGCGCGCGGCGAGCGCACGCGCAATACCGACGCGTTGCTTTTGCCCGCCTGACAGTGACGCCGGATAGGCACTTGCCTTGTCGGAGAGGCCGACGAGTTCGAGCAGCTCGGCGGCGCGCTTGAAACGCTCAGCTCTGGGTCGGCCCTCGATCTTGAGCGGCAGCGCGACGTTTTCCTCGACAGTCTTCGCCGACAGCAGGTTGAAGTGCTGGAAGATCATGCCGATGCGCCGCCTCAGCGGCTGCAACTCGCGTTCGCTCAAGCCTGATATCTCGCGGCCTTCGATGAACACCTGCCCGGCGTCGGGCCGCTCCAGCCCGTTCAGGCAGCGGATCAGCGTCGACTTGCCGGCGCCGCTGCGCCCGATGATGCCAAGGATCTCGCCCTTGCGCACGGACAGCGACACGCCGTCCACCGCCGCCGTTTCGCCGAAGCGGCGCTCGAGGTCGACAAGACGGATGACGTCGTCGGCTGGCGCATCGTGGGCAAGCGGCAGCGCCCCCTCGATGGTCGCAAAATGCTGGGTCATGAAAATCCCCTGACAATGTGGAAAAGCGGCCCGCCAAAAAAGCGAGCCGCCTGTGCTAAAGCCCTTTGGGCGATCAATAGGCGCTGACGCCGGTGCCCTTGTAGACGCGGTCGAACTCGGCCTTGACGGTCTCGTTCTGGTAGGCGGCGACCAGTTTCTTGACCCAGCCTTCGTTCTCGTTGCCGGTCTTGACCGCGATGAAGTTGCGGTAGGGATTGTCGGCCACAGGTTCCTGCGAGATGCGGTTTTCAGCGCTCAGCCCACTCTTCAGTGCCCAATCGGTGTTGACCACGGCCGCATCGAGGTCCTCGACCGAACGGCCGACGATGCCGGCATCGAGTTCCTTGATCTCGAACTTCTTGGGATTTTCCACGACATCGGCGACGGTCGCCAGGATGCCGGTGCCGTCCTTCAGCTTGATGACGCCGGTGTTGGCAAGCACGCGTAGCGCCCGGCCCTCGTTGGAGGGGTCATTGGGCACGCCGATCACTGCGGCTTCCGGCAGGTCTTCGAGCTTGGTGTGCTTCTTGGAATAGAGCCCGATGGGCCACAGACCGGTGTAGCCGACCGGGGTGATATGGTAGCCCTGGGTCTTGATCTGGTTGTCGAGATAAGGCTGGTGCTGGAAGGCGTTGGCGTCGATATCGCCACGCTCCAGCGCCTCGTTGGGCTGGGTGTAGTCGTTGAATACCACGGTCTCGACAGTCAGCCCCTGCTTGGCGGCCTCGGCCTTGACCACGCGCCAGACGTCCTCGTCCTCCCCGGAGATGATGCCGACCTTGATCGCGGTCTTGTCTTCCGCCAAGGCCTGATGCGGCAAGGTGAAGCCGATGACGGTGACGACGGACGCAAGCAGCGCCGCAAGTGCCGTGCGCCGGCTGGCCGGTCGCTGATGAAGGTGGGACTTGGTGATCTCGGTCATTTTGAACTCTCGCTGAGCGCCGTTGGGAGGATGGATCGCTCCGCTGGTTGCGAAGCTTGCCCATATCCTCGGCAAAGCGGGGTCGTTCAGCAAAGGACCGAATTCCTTGGCCCGCCCAAAGGCAGGAATATCGTCTCAAAGAAAATGCGCCTTCGAGCAGAACTGACCCGGCCTTCGCAGTTGCGAAGAGCGGCACCGTCATCGGCGCGTCATGCAAAGCTGGTCAAAAGCGGCCGCATCGAACGGGACCGCCGCTGATTCCTGGCTGGTGACTGCTGGCTGGGCGCGCGGGGCAACAGGGAAGACATTTCTTGCGTATCCTGATGGTCACCGACGCCTGGAAACCGCAGATCAACGGCGTGGTCCACACGCTCGAACGGCTTTCCGAAGCGCTGAAAGCGTTCGACGCCGAAGCCGATTTCCTGACGCCGAACATCTTCCGCACCTTGCCGATGCCGACTTACCCCGACATCCGGCTGGCGCTGACCACGCCGGGCCAAGTCGCGCGCATCATCGAGGAGCGACGACCCGACCACATACACCTGGTGACCGAAGGGCCACTCGGCATGATGGCGCGGCGCTACTGTTTGGCCCGCAAGCGCCCATTCACCACCAGCTACCACACCCGCTTTCCCGAATATGTCAGCGCCCGCCTGCCGCTGCCCGAGAGCTGGAGCTATGGGCTGCTGCGCAAGTTCCACAATTCCGGTCAGGGCTGCATGGTCGCGACCCAGTCGCTCGCCGACGATCTCGCCTCGCGCGGCTTCGAAAAGCTGCGCCCCTGGACGCGCGGCGTCGACATCAACCACTTCCATCCGGGCAAGAGGACAGTGATCGATCTTCCCCGCCCGATTTTCTTGTGCGTTGGGCGCATAGCGGTGGAGAAGAACCTGCCCGCCTTCCTCGACCTCGACCTGCCTGGCACCAAGGTGCTGGTCGGCGACGGGCCGCAACTGGAAAGGTTGAAGGCGAAATACCCGCAAGCGCATTTCCTCGGCCGCCGGCCAAGCGACGAACTCGCCGAGATCTACGCCTCCGCCGACGTCTTCGTCTTCCCGAGCCGCACCGACACCTTTGGCAATGTCATCATCGAGGCGCTGGCCAGCGGCACGCCGGTCGCCGCCTATCCGGTGACCGGGCCAATCGACATCATCGGCGATGGTGTAGGCGGAGTGGTTGCGGAGGATTTGCGCGAGGCGGCGCACGCCGCGCTCAAGATCGACCGCGCGGAAGCCCGCGAGCGCGCGATGCGCTACACTTGGAGCGCCTGTGCAGAAATGTTCCTGGACAATGTGAAGGCGGCCTACACCGCCTAAAACAGGCGGCCGCCGTCCGGCACCTTGCGCTCAACAGCGCCGAGAACGACGTCGCCGTCTGCGTCGGGAAAACCGAGCGTCAGCACTTCCGACATGAACTTGCCGATCTGGCGCGGCGGGAAGTTGACGACGGCAAACACTTGCCGCCCGACAAGTGTTTCGGGCGTATAATATTTGGTGATCTGCGCCGACGATTTCTTGACGCCGATCTCGGCGCCGAAATCGATCTTCAGCTTGAACGCCGGCTTGCGCGCCTCGGGATACGGCTCGACCTCGACGATCGTGCCGGTGCGGATATCGACCTTGTCGAAATCCGCGAAAGTGATCTCGGGCTTGCGCTCGTTGTGCGAACTCATAGGCAGTCTCAGGCGTTACCGTGCGTTTCAAACAGCACGCTCGCCAGCGCATCCTTGGCCGAAGTGCCCGACCAGACGACGAACTGGAACGCCTGGAAATAGCACTCGCAGGCTTCGAGCGCCGAAGACAGCAGGACTTCGACCTGCTGGCTGGTCGGTTCGACGCCACCGGCAAGCAGCAGCGACTGGCGGAACATGATCGCGCCTTCAGTCTCCCAGAGATCGAAATGACCAAACAGCATCTGCTCATTGATCAGCGACAAAAGCCTGAGGATTTCAAGCGTGCGGCTTTCCGGCACTTTCACGTCGAAAGCACAGGCCAGATGTAGGGCCTCAAAATCCTCCATCCAGGAGAACGAGACCTGGTATTCGGTCCAGTTGCCGACAACTGAAATCGAGATTTCGTCATCGCCGGCACGCTCGAATGACCAGTCGTTGTTGTGAGCCACCTGCTCGATAACATCCACCGGGTGGATTTCGCGCGAGAACTCGAGTTCGAGAAGTTCCATAAATGCTTCCTGTCGTTCCGGGAGCGCCATCGCGCTCCGCGCAAAGGGCACACACGACGAACAAACTTATTCTTGAACTCGGACGACCAGCGCTGCCAGACTCAATACCCCCAGCCGGACCGCTCCATCCGGGTGCATGACCCAGTTACGAATCATGCAACAAATTCAGTGTATTGATCGGGAGTATCGTGAACAGCCCAATTTTTCGCACCACCCCATTAGGATGTGGAAACAGGCTACGGCGATGATTCATCAAGCGCCGGTAAGCGATTCACGACAAAGCACTTTTTCGGATTGTGCTTTGTGGAAAAGTTAACGATTTATTTCTTTGTACGAGGCTTCGGCGACGCCGCCGGTGAGGCCTTGTCGTCGCTTTCACTGCTGCGGCCGGCGAGCTGGGCCTCAAGTGCCTCGATGCGGGCGGTCAAAGCCTTGTTCTCGGCACGTGCTTTGATCGCCATGTCGCGGACGGCCTCGAACTCTTCGCGCTGCACCAGTTCGAGCGAATTCATCGCCCGTTCGGCCTGCGAGCGGAACGCGGTTTCAACCTCGCGCTTGACGCCCTGCGCAGCGCCTGCGGCATCGGTCATCAGCTTGGCGAACTCATCCAGAATGCGGTTCGGTCCGGTCGTCATGGCAAACCCTCGCGTTGTCCATTCGACGTAGTAGGGCAAGGCCTGGAATGCAAGGGTCTCGGCACTTCGTCACTGCGCCAAAAGGCGCGGCAAAAATGCCATTTCTCATGCAATGACATCTCGGTTACCTCAGGCTTGCCTGCCTTGACCCTGCCAAAAGCCTGCCGCATGGTCCGCCGCATTGCCGGCCTTGGAGACTGATTTGAGCGCGTACCTTGCCCTGCCTTTGGCAGCCCTGCCCTTTCCCAACATCGACCCGGTCATCGTCCAGTTCGGGCCGCTGGCCATCCACTGGTACGGGCTGGGTTATGTCGTCGGCATTCTTTTTGCCTGGTGGTACGGCAAGCGGCTGGTGACCAATACCCGCCTGTGGCCGAACGGCATCTTGCCGATGAAGCCCGAAGCCCTCGACGATTTCCTTGTCTGGGCGGCGGCCGGCGTGGTGCTTGGCGGCCGCATCGGCTACATCCTGTTTTACGACCTCGCCCGCTACATCTCAAATCCGCTCGACATCTTCGCGGTCTGGCAAGGCGGCATGTCGTTTCATGGCGGATTGCTCGGCGTGACGATCGCCATGTTCCTGTTCGCCCGCAAGCACGGCATCCTCGTCTGGTCGCTGATCGACGTCGTTGCCGCCGGCGTGCCGGTTGGCTTGGGCCTCGTTCGTGTCGCCAACTTCATCAATTCCGAGCTCTGGGGCCGGGTCACAAATGTGCCATGGGCGATCGAGTTCCCTACCGGCGGGCCATTCCTGCGCCATCCGAGCCAGCTTTATGAGGCGCTGCTCGAAGGCCTGGTGCTGTTCCTCGTTCTGCGCTTCCTCACCCACTCGCGCCTGAAGCTCAAGACGCCGCGCTTCATCGCCGGTGCCTTCGTTTGCGGCTACGGCCTGTCCCGCATCTTCGTCGAGTTCTTCCGCGAGCCCGATCAACAGATCGGCTATCTCCTCGGCGGCTGGCTGACCATGGGCATGGTGCTTTCGGTGCCGATGGTGCTGATCGGAGTATGGGCGATGCTGTCGGCCAAGCCGGTGACCCAAGCCGTAAGGCCGGCATGACCGCGCTCAAAAAGCGCATGACCAGCCTGATCGCCGCGTCGGGGCCGATAGGCGTCGCCGACTACATGGCGCTGTGCCTGTTTGACCCGACCGACGGCTACTACACGACACGCGAACCATTCGGGGCGGCTGGCGACTTCACCACCGCGCCCGAAATCAGCCAGATGTTCGGCGAGCTCGTCGCCGTCTGGCTCTACGCGGCATGGCAGACATCAGGCCGGCCGGCAAACGCGACGCTGGCCGAGATCGGCCCTGGGCGCGGCACGTTGATGAAGGACATGCTGCGGGTGTTGCAAAAGCTCGATGCGGCTTTTGTCGCGAATGTTGCGTTGATCGAAACCAGCCCCCGCCTGCGCGAAATCCAGAAGCAGACCCTCGCCGCCAGCGGCGCAGAGATAGCCTGGCACGAGACGGTATCCTCCCTGCCCGACGCGCCACTGTTCATCGTCGGCAATGAGTTGTTCGACGCCATCCCGACCCGCCAGTTCGTCAAGATCGGTGCGGAATGGCGCGAGCGCGCCATCGGCATCGACGAGACGGGCGAGCTGGTTTTCGTGACTGGCCCAGCAACCATCGAGGCGGCACTCCTGCCCGCCGAGGCAGCAGACGCGCCTGGAGGCTCGATCTACGAATTCGCCCCTGCCCGGACAGCGACCATGGAAGCCATTGCCGAGCGCATCGCTGCTTCGGGTGGCGCCGGGCTGTTCTTCGACTACGGCCATCTCAGCCCAGGCATTGGCGACACACTGCAGGCGCTGCGCGAGCATCGATACGAAGACGTGCTGGCAACACCCGGCGAAGCGGACCTCACCTCGCATGTCGACTTTTCCGCCCTTGGCAGAGCTGCAAAAGCCCATGGCCTCGACGCACAGCTTGGGACACAGGCCGAATTCCTGCTTGCCCTCGGCCTGCTCGAACGCGCTGGCAAGCTTGGCGCCAATGCGGACGACGCGACGCGTGAAAAAATCCAGTCCGAGGTCGAGCGCCTCGCTGACCCCGACGCGATGGGCACCTTGTTCAAGGTGATCGCGGTCGCACCCGCTGGCACAAAACTTCCCTTCCCGCCCGTCAGTTGACAGCGAGCTTGCCGCTGCCCCACTGTCCGCGCTCGCAACAGCAAAACGGGTCGGCGAAGTGGGGCTTGGCCTTGACGAAATCGCACCTGGAGAAGACAAGGCGGCAATGCTGAACGACTCGAAACCGGATCCAATCCGGTCCAACTTGCTCGCCAGCGCGGAGGCCAATGGCATCCGCCACGGTTATTTCACCCGCATCGGCGGGGTCTCCGAAGGCATCTACGAAGGCTTGAACATTGGCGTCGGCTCAGACGACGATCAGGCGCGGGTCATCGAGAATCGCCGCCGCGTCGCCGCCTGGATGGGCGTACCGGCAGACCATTTGCTCAGCCTCTACCAGGTCCATTCACCCGACGTGATCGTGGCCACCGGGCCATTTTCAGGTGCTCGCCCCAAGGCTGACGCCATCGTCACCGACCGGCCAGGCATCGCCCTTGGCGCCTCCTCGGCCGATTGCGGTCCGGTGCTTTTCACTGACCCTGAAGCGCACATCATCGGTGCGGCCCATGCCGGCTGGAAGGGTGCTTTCACAGGCGTGCTCGAAAATACTGTCACCGCCATGGAAAAACTTGGTGCCAGGCGCGAGCGCATCCTTGCCGTGCTCGGCCCTTCGATCAGCGCCGCCAATTACGAGGTCGGCCCGGAATTCGTCGCCCGCTTCGTCGAAGCGGATGCCGGCAATACGCGCTACTTCGCGCCCTCGGCCAATGCGGGCCATTCGATGTTCGACCTCAACCTCTACACCGTCGACCGGCTGCGCAGCGCCGGCGTCACCGCATCGGCCTTGAACCGCTGCACCTACGCGGAAGAAAAGCTTTTTTATTCCTACCGGCGCACCACGCACCGGAAGGAAGCAGATTACGGACGGCAGATTTCGGCAATAGCACTGGAGGACTGAAAGCATGGCGCTGCATTTCGAACGAACCGAATTCGACGCCCGCCGCGACCGGCTGATGATCGAGATGGCCGAAAAGAAGCTCGACGCCGTCCTGCTGTTCGCGCAGGAGAGCATGTACTGGCTGACCGGCTACGACACGTTCGGCTTCTGCTTCTTCCAGTCCCTGGTGGTCAAGGCCGACGGCTCGATGACGCTTTTGACGCGTTCGGCCGATTTGCGCCAGGCGCGCCACACTTCGATCATCGAAAACATCGTCTTGTGGACCGACCGCGACAACGCCAACCCGACGCTCGACCTGCGCAACCTGCTCAACGACCTTGGCCTGCTCGGCACCCGCGTCGGCGTCGAGTACGACACTCATGGGCTGACCGCCTTCAACGGTCGCCGCCTTGACGAACAGCTCCAGACCTTCGGCCAGATCGTCGACGCCTCGGGCATCGTCGGTCGCCTACGCCTGTTCAAGAGCCCGGCCGAGATCGAAAAGGCCGAAAAGGCCGCCGGTCTTGCCGACGACGCGCTCGATGCGGCGCTGCCGCTGATCAAGCAGGGTGGTGACGAAGCCAAGATCCTGGCAGCCATGCAAGGCGCGATCTTTGCCGGCGGCGGCGACTATCCCGCCAACGAATTCATCATCGGCTCGGGCATCGACGCTTTGCTCTGCCGCTACAAGGCCGGCCGCCGCAAGCTCAACAAGAACGACCAGCTGACGCTCGAATGGGCCGGTGTGTTCCATCACTACCATGCCCCGATGATGCGGACAGCGCTGACCGGCAAGGTGTCCAAGCGCCATCAGGAACTTTACGATGCTTCGCTTGCCGCACTGGTCGCGGTCGAAAAGGCGATGACGCCGAGCAACACATTCGGCGACGTGTTCGATGCGCACGCCAAAGCGCTGGAAGTGCATGGGCTGACCAAGCACAGGCTCAACGCTTGCGGTTACTCGGTCGGTGCGCGCTTTGCCCCGTCCTGGATGGATATGCCGATGTTCTACCAAGGCAATACCGAGCCGATCGCACCAAATATGACTTTGTTCGCTCACATGATCATCATGGATTCGGAAACCGAAACCGCAATGACGCTCGGCCGAACCTATCTGACCACCGAATCCGCGCCCAAGCCGCTTTCCCGCCATGATCTCGACTTGATCGTACGGTGATTGCGATGAACGCTGAGGGGCGTTTGTCATGGAGTTCGGTCAGATGAAACGTTGGTTTGTGGGCGCGGCAGGCCTGTCCGTGCTCGCCCTTTCTGCCTGCAACAGCTCCAAGGACGTGCTCGAGCCCTCGGCCATCGCACCGACGGAGCAGTCGAACGCACTTGCCAAGATCGAGGGCACCGATGTCGCGGCGCCGCCAGTGACGGGTGCTGCCACTGTTGCCGCCACGGCTGTTCCGGCGCAGACGGCAGCCGTCGCCACCAAGACACGCGTGCAATTCGCCCCCATCGTCGGCACCCCGGTCGAGGCGGCGACGCCACTGACCCAGCAGCTCGGCATTCGGGCACGTGCACGCGGCATCGCGCTTGCCGGCAGCACCGACACGACGCCGCCCGGCATCATCATGCGCGGCTATTTCTCGGCGATGACCGAAGGCAAGGACACGACAGTCGTTTACGTCTGGGACGTCTACGATCCGGCCGGCACAAGGCTTCACCGCATCAACGGCCAAAAGACGGCGGCATCGAGCGGCAGCGGCGACGGGTGGCCCACGGTGGCACCCGCGACCATGCAGTCGATAGCCGACAGCACCATCGATCAGCTGGCCGACTGGCTGGCGGCGAAACCGGGTTAGGCCGCGACATTCCGCGCCACGATGTCGCTTTTTTGGGATTCAGCAGCGAGTCCGCTTGCAATACGGCTCAAGGCCGCTAAAAGCCCGCTCATATTCATTTCCAGGATCGGCGTATGAAACTCTTCGCGGGCAATTCCAACCGGGTGCTAGCAGAAGCTGTCGCTCGCTATCTCAACATTCCGCTGGGCAAGGCAAGCGTCAGGCGCTTCGCTGACCAGGAGATCTTTGTCGAGATCCAAGAGAACGTGCGCGGCGAGGATGTCTTCATCCTCCAGTCGACCGCATTCCCGACCAACGATCACCTGATGGAACTTCTCATCATGATCGACGCCTTCATGCGTTCGTCGGCACGACGCATCACGGCGGTCATTCCTTATTTCGGCTACGCCCGGCAGGATCGCCGCGCTTCGGGCCGCACGCCGATCTCCGCCAAGCTCGTCGCCAACATGATCGCGCGTGCCGGCGCCAATCGCGTGCTCACGCTCGACCTGCACGCCGGCCAGATCCAGGGCTTCTTCGATATCCCGACGGACAATCTCTTCTCGATCCCGGTCATGGCCCGCGACGTCAAGGCCAAGTACAAGCAGCTCAACAACGTCATGGTGGTTTCGCCCGACGTCGGTGGCGTGGTGCGTGCCCGTGCGCTCGCCAAGCGCATCGACGCCCAGCTCGCCATCGTCGACAAGCGCCGCGAACGCCCAGGTGAATCCGAGGTGATGAACGTCATCGGCGAAGTGCATGGCAAGGACTGCCTGCTCATCGACGACATCGTCGATTCCGGCGGCACACTATGCAACGCGGCCGACGCGCTGCTCGCCAAGGGCGCCACCAGCGTCACCGCCTACATCACCCATGGCGTGCTTTCGGGCGGTGCGGCTGCCCGCATCAGCGGCTCGCAGCTGCAGGAACTGGTCATCACCGACTCGATCCAGCCGACCCAGGCGGTGATGGACGCCCACAACATCCGGGTCGTTTCGATCGGCGACCTGATCGGCGAAGCGATCTCGCGCACGGCGACCGAAGAGTCGGTATCGAGCCTGTTCGACTGACGTTACAGCGCTAATTGCCAGGCCATCCCGGCAATCGCCGAGATGGCGAGCACGACGATCATGTTGGCGTGGTAGCGGATCAGCGACACGCCTGCCGCAACCGCGATGATTGCCGCGGCCGCATCGAAGCTCCTGAAATCCAGCACCGGTAGCGCGAACGGCCCGAAATCCATCTCGCCGACATTGCCAAACAGCACATGCAGCGCAAACCACACCGCAAGGTTGGCGATGATGCCGACAACGGCTGCGGTGACCGCAGACAGCGCGCTTGCCAGCCAGCGCACATTGCGTACCGTCTCGACATAGGGCGCACCGACGAAAATCCACAAAAAGCACGGGACGAAGGTGAACCACAGCGTCACCACCGCCCCTGCGCCACCGCCTGCAAGAGGGGCAAGGCCGGAAAGCCTGGCTCCGCCAAGGAAACCGACGAAGACCAAAACCAGGATCAGCGGACCCGGTGTCGTTTCGGCGAGGCCTAGGCCGGTGAGCATCTCATCCGGCTTCAGCCAGCCATGCACCTCGACTGCCTGCTGGGCGACATAGGCAAGCACCGCATAGGCGCCACCGAAGGTCACCGCCGCCATCTTGGAAAAGAACGTGGCTTCGGTGGTGAAGACGTGACCGGGCCCAAGCAGCTGCCACAACACGATCAGCGGCACGAACCAGATCGCCAGCCAGACAGCGAGCGTGGAGAAGAACCGCCGGGCGCTCGGTCGTGTCCATTCCGGCATGGCATAGGCGATTTCCGGCTCGGCGTCGGCCGACGTCTTGCTGGAGTTGCCGCCGAGCAAATGCGTCACCGCCCCGATGAGCGCCGCCACCGCAATGATCAGCGGGAACGGCAGCTTGAGAAAAGCGATGGCAATGAAGGCCGCGATCGCCAGCGTCACCATCAAACTGCTCTTCAGCGCCCGCCTCGACACCTTGATCAGCGCTTCGAGCACGACGGCCAGCACCGACGCCTTGAGGCCGAACAGCAATCCCTGCACAAGCGTAACATGGCCAACGGTCAAATAAATCGCCGACAGCGCGGTGATGACGAGAGCACCCGGCAACACGAACAGCAGCCCGGCGACAAGCCCTCCCCTGACGCCGTGCAGCAACCAGCCGGCATAGGTCGCAAGTTGCATCGCCTCCGGTCCCGGCAACAGCATGCAGTAGTTGAGGGCATGCAGGAAGCGTGGCTCGTCGAGCCAGCGCTTCTCGCCGACGAGGATGCGGTGCATCAACGCGATCTGCCCAGCCGGCCCGCCGAAAGACAACAGGCCGATCTTGGCGAAGACGCGCACGGCTTCGGCAAAGGACGGGCGAGCCGCCCCGCTTGAAGTCATGTCCATGTCAGATCGCCTTTGCCGGCCAATTGTGGGTTTCCGCCGTCGCATAGCGGCACCAGCCGTAGAGCGCATCGTAAATCGTCATGCCCTTTTCCAGTTGAGYGAGATCGTTGCTCTCGATCGCCGAAAGGCCCAACGATATGGCGAGCAGCCCCGCAGCCTCCGGCTCCAGATCCATCCGCGCGGTGTCGGCGCCGCGCACGATCCTGGCAAGATGAAGCAGTGCGGGATCGGTCAGGCCGAACTCCGATATCAGCGTGTCGAATGTGCATTCGTCGCCGCGATGCGAATAATGCACGTCCTTGATGTCGTAGGGTATGGCCCCGGTCTCGTCGGCGACATCCTTGACCCACTCGGCTGTGACGAAATGAAAGATCGCCAGCGGGTCGATGAAGCGCCGGATCAGCCATGGGCAGGCGATGCGGTCGATCTTCGGCCGTGACCGCGTCACCCAAACGCTCGGCTGCGGCAATCCGGGTACGATACCCCGCGCCTCGCGGGCAACAAGCAATCCCCCCGCCGCAATCCACGCATCCATGCCGCCTTCGAGCATCGAAACATTGGCGCCTGCAGCCGTCAGACGCGCGACTGCGATCTCGCTGACATTGTGGCCGTGGGCACAATAGACAACCAGTTCGCGCCCAGCTGGCAGTTGCGGCAGCCATTCGTCCGACTTCATGTGGTCGCGCCACAGAGCGCCGGCGATGCGTGTCGGCGATGTGGCAAAGGCGTCTGCCCTGCGCACGTCGATGATCAGCGGGCAGCTATCGGTGCCGATGAGCGGGATCAATTGTTGGGGCGAAATCATACGAGGCATGGTTTTTCCTCCGCATAGCTAGCGAAGGCGGAACTTGGGCTCGCGCCTCACGGGGAGTCCACCATGCCCCCGGTTTGTGAATTCTAGTTGAAAGCAGACCCGTCTTCAACGGCTAAGGGC
>NZ_JBFUIP010000137.1:0-15258 GCF_056401815.1 Aminobacter sp. P4_D5
GCCATCACTCCAAGAAAGACGGGCGTCCGCGTTCGATCTGGATTTGCAAGGCGACGATCAATTCCATCTTGCGTTCATGTTATCTTTGTAGCTCGCAATCAACAGGCACAATAAGCGCATCGACGTGAATCTGATCTATTTCCCATTTTTTTGCCCATATCCTGCAGCTCTCGTGGGCATGGTACACAGGTCCGTCTGGACGAGGATGGATTTACATTTCGGATCAACAAAACGTTTGTTGCAATCGCACTTCTCGTGTCGAATGTTCTGCCAGTGACAACTCAGACTGCAGTTTGTGCTCGGCGACCGGTAAGCGTTGCTGAATGTACGAAGCTAAATAATCGCTCCGAGATTCCAACCGCAGGTAGCTGCGAAGAGGGTGCGCTCCGCCCTCACGCGCTTCCCGCAAAGCTGTTCGAAGAGTAGATGGCGGCGCATCAGGGCATGATACTAGTCACCGATTGAACTTGAACACCGGACTGTGCAGGCTCCATCACCGACGCTCGGCCGGCTCGTGGTCCTGCAAATCGCGGCGGGCCGAAGCGATGGCGAATGCAATTTTGCAGCATGTTGCTCTGGTTTGCACTCCCGATCAGGTCGCCAACACGACGATGCAATAGTTCATTTTGGGCGCACGCCTCCAGCTTATGAGGCTGGCCAGCTGCCGGGCTGCTCCACCCTGACTTGAAACTATGCCACCTTACGTCGGCGGGCTTGCTGCTGTCGGCGCTTCGCGGCTCGCCATTCGATCATGGTCATGCCGGTCTTGCGCTCGAAGCTGGGATCATCTCGCCACGAGTGGACAGCCTGTGTGTCGAACACTGCTTTCTGTCCCTCGATCGTAGCGAAAATATGCCTGTTTTCGGGCTCACATGGCAACACCCCGTTTTGGTGATTTTCGTCATGCAAACCGGCCTTGCCGCACAATCCTTGCGCGATTACCGTCAAAGCTCGGTTTTTCCTGCGGTGTCCGGTCATTTCAGCGCATCGTTCGACCTCCCGGCACCACCTCGCGAAGCTGATCTTCTTCGGGGTTTTTGCCGGGCGCGTGATCATGAGGTTTTCGGCCTGCGCCAGTGCCCAAGCCCATAGAGCGCGGCGCTGGCCAGCATCAGACAGGAATTCGCCTGTGATGCGAAGGCATGCCTCCCAGTCTGCGACCTGTTCCTTGGTAGCCGTCTTCCCCCAAGCCTCCATCCATGCCTTTTCCCATTCCTTCAAAGGATCGTCGCCGTCGAGCAGCTTCTCCTTTCGATCCCCTGTGCGGCGGCGGCTGTTGATGTCGGCAAGATCGTGCATCCACGGCAGCACATACCCGCCTGTGGTTTCCTTCATGCCCCGGACCTGTGGCAGCTTCCGCTCTGTCTCGGCGGCACGAATGAACATCTCGGCAATGTCGGCTTCGGTCATGACGGCATCCTTCTGTCGTCCAGGAAATCGGGCTGGGTGGATCGGGGGCCGTAAGCCCGCCAAATCCGTTCGTAGATCATGCCGGCAAGCGCTGACCGCACTGGCACAAAACCCCTCATCTCGTGCGCTACGGCCTGCAGCTCGCCGACGGGACACATGTCCCAGACTTGAAACCACTTCTCCGGGTCCGCCTCTTGGTGATGCCGGCAGGCAAGCAAGAGATCGGAGGCAGCACCGATGCACTCAGCCTCAAGGCTGGCCTTGTTGTTGGCCGTCTCGGTGAGCGTGCTCATGACGATGCGTGCATGCCCAATGCCGCGGCGATCGATCATCCTGCGGATCGCTGCGACGGCTCGCGTCTCGCCAATGCGCGGATAGGTGTGCTTGGGGACGATACGCACACCAAATTCATCGCAAAGCGCTTGGACGTGGGCTGGGATGCTCATCCTCGGCCCTCAGATGGCATAGACGAGTTGCTGTTCGATCAGGGACGGCTCTCGCCGGGGCAAGACCTGCTCCCGTCCCATCTCGGCCAACTCGTCGGCGCGCTCGTTGCCAAGCATGCCGGCGTGGCCTTTGACCCATTCCAGCGTGATCGGCACCAGTGAAAGCGCGTGGTCGAGCGCCTGCCATAGCTCGAGGTTGGCGACTGCGGCATTCTCCGGCTTCGCGTTCGGCCCGCCACGCCGCCAGCCCTTGGCCTTCCATCCCAGCATCCATTCATTGCAGCCTTTGACGGTGTATTGACTGTCCGAAAGCAAGCGAACCGGCTCGATGACACCACGCTCGGCAAACCAACGCAGGGCCATCAGCGCGGCCGTCAACTCCATCGTCTGATTTGTCGCCTCGAGCTCGCCACCGCAATCCGAATGGATCTCGACACCGTCGCGGTAGACCGCGAAGCCCCAGCCACCGATGCCGGGGTTTGGGTGGCAGGCACCATCAGCGTAGATGACCAGGCCGGGCGGTACGTGGCTTTCGAAACCGTTCTGGCGTGGAACGGTCCTTTGCTTTGGGTTCCTGCTCCCTATCTGGGGACGCTCCCCAGATGGTCGGTCTCTGGAAACGCTTCCAGTGACGATCCGCGCCTGGATGTCTTGCAACACGCCCATGCACGACGTGCCTTTGGCAGGGAACTTGATCCGCGTTCCGGCGAGCTGCTGCGCCATAAACGCAGCCTGGCGCTCAGATTTCACCGCGGCGATATCGAGACCCTGCAACCGAAGCCAGTCGAGGAGCGCGTTGAGACGTTGGGGAAATTGATAGGTCATTCCGTGCGCTCCCCTTCACTCATGCGTACCGCTTTCATCACACGAGCGCTGAACGCTGCTTCGAGATCGGGGAGGATGTCGTCATACTCGACTTCGCCGGCCGCTATCTTCTGGGCCAGGTCAGGCCTCAGGATCTCAACGGCATGCGAGCGGAGAGTGAGCGCCGGATGGATGCGCAAGGCATCAGCCGTACGCTTCAATTCCGTGAGCTTGCCGGTGCGATGTGCTCGGACGCGACAAGCGGGTGAACAGGTCAACTGGTCACGCCTAGTCGCCTCATAGAGGGTTTCACAGCAAGGGCAGTACGAGATGATGTAACGGTTCGGCCCATCCGTTACAGGCGCATGCTCCGGTCGGGTCATGATGCCACTCCAAAGATGTGCGGCAACGCTGCCTGCACCTTGGCGAGCGCATCGGCACGGGTTTTCGCTGCGAAGTCTGAGATCAGCCGCGCCGTCTCTTCCTGAATGGCTCGGTCGGCGGCAAAGCCGATGGTGAACAGCTTGTCGCGGAGGGTAAGCATCTCGCCGGCGGTGCTCGCAGCAGCGACCACGAGGTAGCGGTACTGTCGGCGACCGCCAGCCTGGAATGTCTTGGGCATGACACGCTCAACCTGCAAGACATCGAATTGCTCGTGTGGTCGGCGTAGGCAGTCCCAGCCGGAGCCGCCACGAGCGAGGATCTCAAGGGAGCGACTGAGATCGTCATCGGGCATGAAGTGCTCGACATAGGCCAACACCCATTGGCCGGCTGCAAGTGGAACGAAGGCGCGCGCGCGGATGACGTTCTCTACCTGTCCACGGGGCTCCGCCCCGAACCCCGACAGGGACTTAGTCCCTGTACCCCCGCCGACCGCTGTGCGGCCGGCATTACCTGCGTCAATGGTCATGCTGCACCATCCGGTGTTGAGCCATAAGATTGCTTTGGAAGAAGAAGGGCTCGGCTGACTGCACTACCGTAGCGTTCGATTTCACGGTCGATAAGTTCAGCGCTGAGCCCGAGATCGCGAAGGGACCGGCGATGGCGCTTGATGTGCGCTGCCCACCACTGCTGCCCCTGGTATCGATTGCGCGCGCCGAGCTGATGAGCCGCCGACCGAACCTCGCTCTGTCTAAACGCCAGTGGGAAAACAGCGATGGTGGCGGCTCTTATGCTTTCAAGGGTGATGAGACCACTGTGGTCCACATGATTTTCGATCATTCTGCCCCTCCATCTGGACCGCAGTGGTCCACATGATTTTCGATCCCCGAGAGCGTGACCGAAGCTGGCAGATTGATCGGTACGGCAAGCGTGATCGTGCGGCAGCGAACGATCTTTCCCTCCTTGCGGCGCCAGCCAAGATCGATCGTGATGATTCCCAAGGCGACGTATGCTGCGACGTCCCTGGATGCGGTCTTTGCGGAGAACCCTCCCGCTGCACGGCCAAGGTCTTCATTGCTCGCGAATATCTTGCCGGACTTCCAGTTGATGAAGTCAGCGAACGCAGCGAGCGTGCGGTGCTCATACCGGGCTTCGCGAATGACCTGGCTTGCGACGTACTTCCATGCGCGAAACGCATCGCGTTGGTTTGGTCGCGTCTTCGGCCACAGCCATTGCCTGGAAGCCTTAGGCTCGAACCGACGGCGTCTTCCACTTCTAGCGAGATCAGGAACATCGGCGAGGCGAGCAACTGGATCAAAGATGTTGACGGCCGAAGCCGCTTTGCGGTTGGCAACGGCGTTCATGCCGCCCTCCAGATGATCCCGATCCAGATGCCGGCAAGGCCGACACCGACGATCGATGCGAGAAGGAAAAGCTCGGCGGCAGACATTGCCGGCCGACTGGTGGCGCGCAGATCGTAGAAGCGGTCAGCGTGCCAATCTGACCGGCGTTGGAGGTGGACGGCTCGGCGCGCGTGGTAGAGCGCCAGGAGGGAGCGTAAGAGCCTCATTGCATCCTCACCACAACGAAATGCACTTCATGGTCGATCAGGATGCGCCATGCGCCGCCGTGGATCAGGCGCATGGACTCGGCCAGTTCGTCCGCGAGCTGCCTGACGAGTTCGACGTTACCGGTCGGACGCAGCGTGTCGGTAAGCGATGTTGGAAGTGTGCGAGGTCTCATGCTGCAACTCTCCTCTCGGCCATTGGCGTCAGGGCATTGATCAGCCCTTTGAGGGCCGCGCGTGGCTCGCACGAGCCATCGGCCCAGTCCTCGGCTGCAAAGAACACCTGCCGACGGAGGTCGCCGCCTGTCACCGGCTTCCGCGTAAGGGCCTCCTGTCTCAGGGCGTCAATTGCGTGGCCCACCTCTTCCTGAAGGAGGTCGAGCATTTCTCCGGCCTCGTCGAGCTCGTTCTGCCGATAGAATTTCGGCTGGCAGAGCAAGCCGCTCATGACGTTGAAGACAGTGCCGAGCGCCGTGCGCAGGGCGAACATCTGCTCGATCGACAGCTTGGAGGGATCGATGATCGATGAAGCGCTCATGCCACACCGCCCTTCCGGGCGAACCATTCGCGCCGGCATTCGAGGAAGGGCATATTCTCCTCAGCGAGGAAGGTGCGGATCGGGTCGAGTTGGTCGAGAACATCGCTGATCATGATTTCGGCGTCGCACATGCTGTATTCGGCCAGACCCAAGCTATCAGCCAAGACAGCGGCACGGATCGTGCGCAACCTCGCTATGGCTGCGTCCATTTCGTCGATGGGTGAGTGCGCCGGATACGGCACGGTTGCCGCACACGCCGCGGCCGTGGTACTGTTATGCACGTTCATTTCATTTCCTTTGGGGGAATTGTGGGAACCACGGCTCGGCAGGATTGCAGTCCTGGCCGGGCCTTTTGCTTTCTGGTTGGACATCACGCGCCCTCTTCTACGCGGGACATCCAAACCTGATCTTCCCAAATGTAATCGGTGACGAAGGGCGTCGGCTTTGCGGTGGTTCCTGCCGAAATCACGCCGAATTGGCTGGATTCCATGATCCAAGACCTATCGAGAAGGAACCAGGCGCGAAGTACCTCGCCGCCTACTTGTTCCTCTGTGCACGCGGATGCCTTCATGATGTGAGACAAGGCTTCGCCATATGGCAGCGCAGTGAGCTGCACCGATATATGTCGAACCAATTCCCCAAGGATTGCGGCGCGAAACTCAGGAGTGGCAGCGCCGTTGCTTTCAAATGAGACCTGCATCAAGCTGCCTTCCCCTTGCGAGGCTCGACGGTGATCGTGAACGCCGCCGGCTCGTGCTGCACACCGTCCGCGACAGCGTGCTCGATCCGCGTCACCTTCTTCGCCAGCATCCGAACGATGCCGTCCGTGCGCTTGATCATTTCCATCAACTCGGCAGGGAAGTCGGAAGCGGGCGCAAGCCGATGCTCCATGTGAGTGCGGACGATCTCGTTGCAGCGAACGGCGAAGGCCGGATCGAGATAGCGGGCGTAGCTCATGGCAATGTGCCAGTGGGCGAAGGTCTGGGCGTTCCGACCGCGTGCGACCGTGAAAATCTCATCCTCCGATTTTCGGAGGACTACATCAGCGACGTGCGCCGCGAACTCTTTGGTCGATGGCAGTTCACGCCACTTGGCCGGCTGCTTAGACGGATCGGAGCCCGCCGCCTTCCATAGGCCAGTCAGGCTGACCATCTCCCCCTTGAGCGAAACGCGCTGGCCGTCCAGTTCGATTAGTTGAGCGGAGTTGGTCATGCCGCGTCTTCCATGAAGAATGCGATCAGCTTGCTGCGGCTGACTACGTGCCGCTCGCCGATCTGCTTCACCATCGGGAGTTTTCCTGTGGCGATCATGTGATGCGTTTGCTGGTAGGTTCTTCCGATCAGGTCGGCGATCGCCTGCACTCCCCAAATCAGGTCGAGTATGTCGTCTTTGCTGTTCAATGGCCTCACTCCTTGTTAACCACCCGAAACGATGGCGCTTGTTGGTGCGTCATTGGTGTGGCATGTGTGTGTGTGTCATGGGTGTGGCATAGCTGTCAACGAGTTTGTGTGTCATTGGTGAGGCATGGCTAGAGAAGATTTGCACTTCCGACTGCGTATTCCGGAAGACCTGAAGGTGAAGGTGGAAAACGCCGCAGCCGAAAACCATCGGAGCATGACCGCCGAAATTGTGGCGCGTCTCGCCGATAGCTTTGATTTCAGTGGGGATTTTGACGAACTGTCGACTGCCCGTACCCTGTTGTGGAGGATGATCGACCTTCTCAACCAGCCGATCGACAATGAACAACGAAAACGTGTGGAAGAGCTCGCGCTGGTCTTCCTTGGCGGATTGCCTGCCAAGGAAGTCGAACTACTTCAGGGTCATGTCTGGCCCGAAGGCGACATTGACAATCACAACGCCCGCTTCGCCGAGTTGGAGAGGATGGTCACGTCATCTGTCGACAGGGCACTCGATAGACTTGCTGACAAGATGCGGATGCTTGGCTGGTCGGTGCAAAGGCCGGAGAACCGATAGTGAGCATTCGCAAGYGCACGTGGACGAATGCCAAGGGCGAAGAAAAGACCGCCTGGGTGGTCGACTATGTCGACACCAAGGGCAAGCGCCGGCTGAAGACCTTCGCAAAGAAGAAGGAAGCTGACGGCTTCTCGGCAACAGCTCACGTCGAAGTCAGGGACGGCACGCACGTTGCTGACACCGACAGCGTGACGGTTGGAAAAGCCGCAGATTTCTGGCTGGCTTCTGCCGAAGCGTCTGGCCTCGAGCGATCCACAACGGATCAGTACCGCCAGCATATCGAGCTTCATATTAAGCCGTTTCTGGGCGACACGCTGTTGTCGAAGCTCAACGTGCCGGCTGTGCGGGCATTTGAAGATAAGCTGCGCGATGAAGGCCGTTCCCCCGCGATGGGGCGCAAGGTGCTGGTCAGCTTGAGTTCGCTCCTGTCTGACGCGCTGGAACGCGGACTGACCTCAAAGAACCCCGTTCGGGATATGCGAGGCAAGCGCAAGCAAGGCACCGAACGCCGCCAGGAGAAGCGCCAGAAGGGCAGACTCAAGATCGGGGTGGATATTCCCTCCCGCGAGGAGATCAAGGCCATTGTCGGCGCACTGGACGGGCGCTGGCGCCCTCTCTTGCTGACGGCAATCTTCACCGGCCTGCGAGCCTCAGAACTTCGCGGCCTGCGCTGGAGCGACGTCGATTTCGATAAGCGAGAAATCCGGGTGCATCAACGTGCCGATCGGTTCAATGAAATCGGCCGGCCAAAGTCCGAAGCTGGCGAACGTGTCGTCCCTGCCCCGCCGATGGTCATCAACGCCTTGAAGGAATGGCAACTCTCCTGCCCTCGCCGGAAGACGGACAAGATGGATGCGAACGGCAACGCGGTGATGGTGCTTGATCTGATGTTTCCGAATGGAAACGGCAACGTCGAATCGCTGTCGAACATCATCAACCGCGGGCTGGCCCCGGCTCAGATGGGGGCGGGCGTTACCGTCGAGACTGAGGACAAGGACGAAGACGGCAACCCGATCGTCAAGGCCAAGTACACCGGCATGCACGCTCTACGGCATTTCTATGCTTCATGGTGCATCAACCGCCAGGCCGACGGTGGGCTCGGCCTGCCTGCCAAGGTGGTGCAGGACCGTCTCGGTCATTCGTCAATCATGCTGACTATGGACGTTTACGGGCACCTGTTTCCGCGTGGTGATGATGCCGATGAATTGGCCGCTGCGGAGAAAGCCCTGCTAGCTTGACGCGACATGGACGCAACATGATGCCAAATTAATCAATATTTTCAATTAACTCATTCGGATTGAAAATCCGCGTGTCCGTGGTTCGAATCCGCGTCTGGGCACCACCCCTTTCCCAAGTAAAACCAGATACTCCAGCTCATCCAGGCCTTCGCTTTTGGGCTTTGTCATGTCGAGATAGGCTGCAAGTAGGTCCCCTTGATTTCCAAGGGCCTCCAAATGACCAAGGCTAATCCACGCGACATGGAACGGGCGGGTGCGAAATATTCCAGGCCGGAAAAATCACGGCGAACCGGTGATTCGCTTTGGCGCCTTGTGAAACACCACTGCGTCTGAAACGCACCCAGGGAATTGATGGCTCGGAGCATCGCGGTGCTCCACCTTGGAACCGCATCGTCGCCTCGCTACAGTTGCCACATAATGAGGACTAGGGATGCTGATCCGAGAAGGCGACCAACGATCACTCGACATCGATGTCAGACTTGCAGCGCTGCTCGCGGGCGTAGCAGGCGCTGTGAACGCTGCTGGCTTCCAAGCGACTGGTTTCTTCTCAGCGAATATGACGGGCAATGTCTCCGCCCTCTCCGATCATGTCGGGTTGGGCAAGCTCGGTCTGGCGGCGTTCTTCGCCTCACTTGTCTTTGCATTCATCACAGGAGCGTTTGGGTCAGGGCTGCTGATCGAATTTGGCCGCCGCCGAGGCGTACGAGCCATCTACGCCTACAGTATCGCGGTAGAAGCCGTCCTGTTGGTTATGCTGGGAATTCTCGATGTACTGCTACCAATGGTGGGCAGCGGCATCGTTTTGATCATGTGCCTGAGCTTCATCATGGGCATACAGAACGCGGCGTCTTCGCGAATATCGCAGGCAAGAGTAAGAACAACCCATGTCTCGGGAATGGCTACCGACATTGGTCTCGGTTTGGCGGCCTTGGTAGTCAGTCCTCCTGATCGCCCAGCAGCAGTTGCCCGTCTCAAGCTTTATTCCAGTACAATCGTAGCCTTCTTCATGGGCGGCGTCGTTGGCGTAGGCGTCTATGTCCTTATCGGTGGATTCCTCTTTGTCGCAGCTGCTTGCGTGCTGTTTGCAATCGCGGTGCCAGAGGTGCTGCGTGCGAAGAAAATAGGCGTCGCCCATTAGACTGTCGACTATAGCTTTCGCCGTGATCTTGTTAACCGATCGCGTGTGATCCCAACCAAGGCATTGCTCGGATCAGCATCTCCAGACGCTATCGCTTTTGTATAGTACTCGTAACCACCTGGTCCACACCCTGATCCTTGCCGGACGACACCACGATCAACACGCCAAGTCCGATCGCAATGGGCGCAAACAATAGCGCGACGTGCCCCAAACATTGAAGTGGCGCCCATCTCTCAGAAGGCTTCTGCTTTTCATCCATCGGGCGAGTCCTATCGGCTGCATTCAAGCCGTCGGTAGGCGCATCATTTGGCGCGAATGAGCCCCATCCACCGAGAGTTCGAGACACGGTTAAGGATGGGTGAAAGCGCAGTCTGGACGTCGTGGCAACAAGTCGAGCATGCCGACGATCAGCCATTTGACGAAGCACCGACCATCATCGTGACGACGACGAGCTTGCGGYCAGCGTTGGGGTGTCGATGCCTTCTTCGCGGAGTTGGGTAAGGAATGTGCGCGTTGGCAGGAACGCTCAAGCGTCGCCCCGCCGGAACGGTAAAGACTGAGTTCCGGCAACCCGGACCGAGGGTTCCTGAACTGCCCGTGCGGACCGTCGCGCTTTGGCAAGAATAGTTCGACTGATCTACATGCTCCCCTGATTAGTTCCTGCCACAAGAAGGTTGAACGGGCATATTTTTTGCGAATATCCACCAATCCATGCCGCGAAACTATTCAAATTTACACGCAATTCATCATTTCACTGCATTTTGCTGCCCCGGGGAAACTTCTTGTAAAGAAGCGGGGGATCGATATGTCGGCGAGCGCTGAGGCCAGCTCTAAACACCAGATGCTTGCGCATGGGCTCATGCGCAATACCAAGGCATCTTATGCGGCAGCGCTGATGCTGATCGCGTCGCTTGCGACCGCCAGCTTCTTCATGCTCAGTTCGGTCATTTCGGCAAACGTCCAGAAGACGGCCCTGATCGAACTTGGCGCCCGCCAGCAATTGCTGTCGCAGAGGATACTGCTGACCGCAACGGAGGCCTATACGGCCGATGCGCAATGGCTGCGCGCCCAGGCACGCCAGAATCTCAAGGCGGCGCTCGACAGTTTCCTCGCCAATGAGCAACTCCTACGCAACGGAGCGCCCGAGACGAGATCGCCGCTTCACCAACTTGAACTTTCCGAAGACGCGACCAAGCTCTTCAACGAAGCGCCCGGCCAGATCGAGGCGTCGACGCGAATGCTCTCGCACACGGTCAACTCATTCCTCAACCTGCTGCCTGTTTCGGTGTCCGCCGAGATGCCGCCTGATGCCACCGCCCACTTCGCCGCCCTCAGGCTCTATGTCGCCGAGAAAGCCCGGCGCGAATATGAGTCGCTAACCAGGTTGTTTTCATCAGAAGCTGCCGAAAAGGGCGCGGCGGTGGAGAAGATCCACCTGACCGTCTTCGTCCTCACCTTGCTGCTGCTGCTGGCCGAGGCCGTGCTGATCTTCAGGCCATTGGTGCGCAAGGTGGTGTCGTGCACCAGCGAACTGCTCAGAGCGCGCGACCAGATGACCTTTGCTGCCAACCATGATGCGCTGACCGGCCTCTACAACAGGGCATTCCTCAACGACTACATGGACACTGCTCTTGCCGCCGCCAGGCGCAAGGGCGAGAAGATGGCGGTCATCCATCTCGACCTCGACCACTTCAAGTCAGTCAACGACACGCTTGGCCATGCCGCAGGCGATGCTGTGCTGATCGAAACGGCAAAGCGCCTGCTGGCCAGCGTTCGCGATTCCGACGTCTGCGTGCGCCTTGGCGGCGACGAGTTCACCGTGATCTTGACTGATGTCGGCTCGGAAGCGGACGCAGAGGAAGTGGCGGCGCGCATCACGGCTGCTCTCAAGCAGCCGCTGGAATTCGCCGGGACCTCGCTGAAGCCAAGCGCAAGTGCCGGCGTGGCGCTATTCCACGACGCCACCAGCACCATCGGCG
This sequence comes from Aminobacter sp. P4_D5, assembly GCF_056401815.1. Lineage (NCBI taxonomy): Bacteria > Pseudomonadati > Pseudomonadota > Alphaproteobacteria > Hyphomicrobiales > Phyllobacteriaceae > Aminobacter > Aminobacter sp. P4_D5. Next base: position 11,476 of record NZ_JBFUIP010000137.1, read on the forward strand.
ACCTGATCGTCAACGCCGATCTCGCGCTCTATCGCGCCAAGGCCGAAGGGCGTGGCGGCTATCAACTGTTTGCGGCAACGTTGCGCGACAAATTCGAAGAGAAGGCAAATCTCGAGCGCGAACTGGGCCAGGCCATCACCACCCAGGCATTCGCGGTTCATTTCCAGCCGCAGGTCTCACTCCAAAGCGGCAAGGTGATCGGCGTCGAGGCCCTGGTGCGCTGGGAGGTCGACGGCAAGAACATTGCTCCCGGCGAATTCCTGCCGGCGGCGGAAAAGGCCGGACGATGCCGGCGATCGGCCGCATCATTTTCGCCAAGGCGATCCATACAGGTGCCGGATGGCATCGGGCCGGCCTCCATTTCGGCCGGCTCTCACTCAACGTTTCGGCGCAGGAATTGCGGGAAGCAGATTTTGCCAGTCATCTTCTCGACCTTCTCAAGAAGGAAGGGCTACCGACGCGCCTGGTCGCGCTGGAGATCGTCGAGTCGGTCATGCTCGACGACGGAAACAGCGGCATCGGGTTGACGTTGAAGCGCCTGCGCAAGGCCGGCATCCGCATGGAGCTGGACGATTTCGGTACCGGCTACGCGTCGCTGTCGCATATCAGCGCCAACGAGGTCGACCGGCTGAAGATCGACCGCCGTTTTGTCCGCGACATCGACAAGAACCCTGCCAATTCCAAGATCGTCAAGGCGATCATCGAGCTGGCGCGCGGCTTGGGCATCTCGATCGTCGCCGAGGGCGCCGAGACCGAAGTCGAACTGACGTGGCTGCACGAGCTCGGCTGCCCTGCCGTGCAGGGTTATGGCATCGCCTTCCCTATGCCGGGCAGCCAGGCCGAGGCGTGGCTTGCCACGCGCAACGGCGCACCGCAGCGGGGCTCCAAAAGCAACGTCGCCTGAGCGCCAGGGCATCGGTGAAGTCTTTTTCGACGGTTGATCCAGGTCAAGGCGCTCCATCCACCTGGGGACCAGCATGCTCAACATTCCAGGATGGAGAAAAGACATGCCAACCGAGACTATTGTTACCGTCGCCGGCGTGCTTGCCGCTTTTGGTTTCTTCGCAATTGTGCTGGCCTATGCGAGCCTGACGTCAGAGCCCGTGCGCACACCAAAGAGGAAGTGAGGCTGGGCGGCGCGCCCACCAGAGCGGGGCTTCGCCCAAGCTAGATCCGTGCGTCGCCCAACGTCACTTGTGCCACGCCGACATAGGGATTGGCGTGCAACGCAAGGATCCACAGGCTGACGCTCGCGGTCACCGCGAATATGAGGATCGCCTTCCTGCCCGCATGGGGCCGGTCGGCGTGAACAGCTCCAATGACGATTGCCGACAGCATCGTCAGGAACAGCACGAGATACCATTTCAGCTGATTGACCGAGCTCGCGCCGATAGCGAGACGCGAATTGCGCGCATCCTGCAACTCGTCAAAATCCTGGACCATCTGGCCGATGATCGGGTCTGGAAGACCTGTTTTCGACAACCCGATCAAAGCAAGACGGATGTCCTGCAAGGCTTGCTCGACGGCCGGCTCGGGCGCTCGATTGGCGTTCGGCCATTCCGCCGCAACAACTGCGCCCTTGTAGGCTTGGAGGCCGTTCATCAACTCGGTGGAAGCAAGGGCCTCCGGCTTCGCCATGCCGGCAAGACGTATCATCGAGGAGCGCTCTGCGCTGGCGACCTCGCTGGCGCGCGAATTTACTGACCACACATCCGCCGCCGTGAACCCTAGGGATAGCGCCCATGCCGTGGTGATCGTTCCGACGAAGGCGGCGACCGGCATGGACAAGGGGTTGCGTTGCGCCTGCCGCGCAAAGATCGCCAGAAACGCCGTCCCCAGCAAAAACGAAATGACGCCCACCACGATAAAGGGAAGCATCATGACGACGGGCGACCAAGAAAATATTTCCACGATGCTACCTTGCCCCGATGGTATCTCTATTCATCGTGAATAAGCCAATTTCCGCTATCCTCAAGCAAAAAGCCCCGCGGAAAGCGGGGCTTATGCAGGTATGCCGTCAAGTCATGCTGCTTACGACCTCGGGCGTTCCTTTTTCGGATCGTAGTGGGCGAAAGGCACGATGCGGGCGGGCAGGCGCTTTTGCTGGCCGTCGAGCTTGCCGATCTCGACCTCGGTGCCGACAGCGGCATGCGTCGCATCGACACGGGCGAGCGCGATGTTCTTGCCCAGCACCGGCGAGCGCATCGACGAGGTGACCACGCCGATCTGGGCGCGGCCGATATGGACGCAATCGCCATGGCCGACAGCGACATTACCGTCGATGTCGAGGCCGACCAGCTTGTGGATCGGGTTGTCCTTGCGTCGGATCAAGGCTTCGCGGCCGATGAAGTCATCGGTCTTGGTCTTGAGCGGCACGGTGAAGCCGATGCCGGCCTCGAACGGGTCAGTCTGGTCGGAGAACTCGTAATTGGCAAAGATCAGCCCGGCCTCGATGCGCACCATGTCGAGTGCGGCAAAACCCATCGGCTTGAGGCCATGCGGCTGGCCGGCTTCCCAGACCGCGTCAAAGACCTTTTCGGCATCGCGCGGATGGCACCAGACCTCGTAGCCAAGCTCGCCGGTGTAGCCGGTGCGTGACACCACCACAGGCACGCCTTGCGCATCGCCGATGCGGCCGATGGTGAAGCGGAACCATTCGAGTTCCGACAGCGCAGGCTGGTGCGGCGGTGTCCAGATGATCTCCTTGAGGAGATCGCGGCTGTTGGGACCTTGCACCGCGATGTTGTGCATCTGGTCGGTCGAGGAGCGCACCAGCACCTTGAGGCCAAGCTTTTCGGTGACCTCGCGCAGCCAGACGCCGGAATAGTCGTCGCCGCAGATCCAGCGGAAGTTGTCCTTGCCGAGCCTGAGCAAGGTGCCGTCGTCGATCATGCCGCCATGCTCGTAGCACATGGCGGTGTAGACGACCTGGCCAACACCGAGCTTCTTGACGTCGCGGGTCAGCGTGTATTGCAACAGCGCTTCGGAATCCGGTCCCGTCACCTCGAACTTGCGCAGTGCCGACAGATCCATCACCACCGCCTTTTGGCGGCAGGCCCAATATTCCTCGATCGGACCTTCCTTRGCGAAKTCCTGCGGYAGCCAGAAMCCCTTGTATTCGATGAAGTTGCGGGTGTGCTTGGCAAAGCTTGAATGGAAGGCGGTCTCACGGGTCATTTTGGCTTCGGCCTCCGGGGTCGTGCGTCTGGCGATCGCGCGCGAGAATTTATGCTGGCCGGAATAGGTCCGGACGTGGATGTCGCTGAGGTTCCAGCCATTGGCYGGGGTGGTGTCRTCGGGACAGGCGGATGAGACGCAAACGATGTCGGTCAGCGCCCTGAGCAACACATAGTCGCCGGGCCTGGACCAGGGTTCGTCSGAGAACATCACGCCATGSGCATCGATGCCGGTGTTGAAGAAGAAGTTGACCGCCATCCARCCGGCGCGGGCATTGACGCCCTTGTCGGCGAGCGCGCCATTAAAGTTCTCCGAGCAGTTGATGTGGCCGGGATAACCGATGTCGTCGTAATATTTGGCGTAGCAGGCGAGCGCGAAGGCATCGTGGCGGCCGCAGGTGTCCTGGATCACCTCGACCAGCGGCTCGAAATCCTGGTCGTAATATTTGGCGTGCAGGCCCGGCATCGGATAGGCATGGCCCATCAGCGAACGCGTGGCGGTGACGTCAAGCGCCAGATCGCGGCCCTTGTCGAGCTTGCGGGCTGAAAAGCACTGGAAATCGGTGCACTGGCGGCCATCGACATCGATGATCTGGATGTAGTCGCC
>NZ_JBFUIP010000138.1:0-15094 GCF_056401815.1 Aminobacter sp. P4_D5
ACAGGTTCAGCAGATCAGTCAGCACATCCGACAGGCCTGGGTCCTCGACCGGCTTCTTCGCCGCTTCCTGGGCCACGGCACCGCCGGCAATCGCAATACTGGCGCACAAAGCGAGCAGCAAATATCGTTTCGCACGCATGGCGAATCCTCCAACGCATAAGTCGCCGCCATTGTCGTGACGATTGTGCAAATTGAAAGGCTGTATGCGCTCGAAAGCGGTTATTTCCGCATAGTTGGCGCGGGACGTGGAAGAACCGCTGCAACACGGAGCAATTGCCCAAAACAAAAGGGGCCACAAGGGCCCCTTCGGTTCAAATCAAACGTGCGGAAAGCTTATGCGGCTTCGGCGTCGTTTGCAGCTTCGGCTTCGAGGCGAACGCGGTCGCCAGCACCCTTGGCCGAGGTGTCGCGATCGACGAACTCGATGACTGCCATGGCGGCGTTGTCACCGCGGCGGAAGCCAGCCTTCATGATACGCAGGTAACCACCGTTGCGGGTGGCGTAACGCGGTGCGACGACGTCGAACAGACGCTTCACGACGTTCTCGTTGCCGATTTGGGCGATCACCTGGCGGCGGGCATGCAGGTCGCCGCGCTTGCCGAGCGTCACCAGCTTCTCGACGATCGGACGCAGGTCCTTAGCCTTTTCGAGCGTGGTCACGATCTGCTCGTGCTCGATCAGCGAGACCGAGAGGTTGGCGAACATGGACTTGCGGTGGCTTACGCTGCGGGAGAAGCGGCGGCCTTTGAAACCGTGGCGCATGGCTCTTTTCCTTATTTTAAGTTGTTCAAGAGGCCACGGCCTCTGATGGTTTTCCGCAAGGCCGTCGGACCGGAATATCCGGTCCTCGGAACCATGCTCGACTAGGTCTTCTTAGTACTGGTCTTCGTATCGCTTGGCGAGGTCTTCGATGTTTTCCGGCGGCCAGTCCTGCACTTCCATACCGAGGTGCAGACCCATTGCGGCCAGAACTTCCTTGATCTCGTTGAGCGACTTGCGGCCGAAGTTCGGCGTACGCAGCATCTCAGCTTCCGTCTTCTGGATCAGGTCGCCGATGTAAACGATGTTGTCGTTCTTGAGGCAGTTGGCCGAGCGGACCGAAAGCTCCAGCTCGTCGACCTTCTTGAGCAGCGCCGGGTTGAAGGCGAGCTCGGTGACGGCCTCGGCTGCAACTTCCTTCTGCGGCTCGTCGAAGTTGACGAACAGTGCAAGCTGGTCCTGCAGGATGCGTGCAGCGAAAGCCACCGCGTCCTCACCGGTGATCGAACCATCGGTCTCGATGGTCATGGTCAGCTTGTCGTAGTCCAGAACCTGACCCTCGCGGGTGTTCTCGACCTTGTACGAAACCCGCTTGACCGGCGAGTAGAGGCTGTCGACCGGAATGAGACCGATCGGAGCATCTTCAGCGCGGTTGCGGTCAGCCGGCACGTAGCCCTTGCCGGTGTCGACGGTGAACTCCATACGGATCTCCGCGCCCTCGTCGAGCGTGCAGATCACGTGGTCGGGGTTCAGGATCTCGACGTCGCCAACAGTCTGGATGTCGCCAGCGAGCACGGCACCGGGGCCCTGCTTGCGAACGACCATGCGCTTCGGACCGTCGCCTTCCATGCGGATGGCGATTTCCTTGATGTTGAGCACGATGTCGGTGACGTCCTCGCGAACGCCGCCGATGGACGAGAACTCATGCAGCACGCCGTCGATCTGCACGGCGGTGACGGCCGCGCCACGAAGCGACGACAACAGCACGCGGCGCAGGGCATTGCCGAGCGTCAGGCCGAAGCCACGCTCCAGCGGCTCGGCGACCAGCGTGGTCAGCGTCTTCTTCTTSGACGAGAACTCGATCTTGTTTGGCTTGATCAGTTCCTGCCARTTTTTCTGGATCATATTCGCTTCCTTCCGTTRRCCCGMCACCATCCAATCGTGRCGGGCGACCTGGAAACCGCAAACGAGCGCACAAGGCGCTCGCGCGGAGTGAAATATTAGACGCGACGCTTCTTGCGCGGGCGGCAGCCATTGTGCGGAATCGGCGTCACGTCGCGGATCGACGTGATCGTGAAACCAGCAGCCTGGAGCGCGCGCAGTGCCGACTCACGACCCGAACCCGGACCGCAAACCTCGACCTCGAGCATACGCATGCCGTGTTCCTGTGCCTTCTTGGCAACGTCTTCAGCAGCCATCTGGGCTGCGAACGGGGTCGACTTGCGCGAACCCTTGAAGCCCTGCGCACCAGCCGACGACCAGGCAATCGTGTTGCCCTGTGCATCGGAGATGGTGATCATGGTGTTGTTGAAGGTCGAATTGACGTGGGCAACGCCCGACGAGATGTTCTTGCGTTCGCGACGGCGAACGCGGCCGGCTTCCTTAGCCATAGTAGTCCTTTCAGTTGATCTCTTCACCGCCGTAATGCCAGCGGCTACACCAGCCTGCGATTAAGGTGTCAGGCCGAACACCCGCCCACAAAAGGCGAAAACCGGCGGGCCGAAACCCGCCGGTGATACGAAATTACTTCTTCTTGCCGGCAATCGCCTTGGCCGGACCCTTACGGGTGCGCGCATTGGTATGCGTGCGCTGGCCGCGGACCGGAAGCGAACGACGGTGACGCAGGCCGCGGTAGCAGCCGAGGTCCATCAGACGCTTGATGTTGATCGAAACTTCGCGGCGCAGGTCGCCTTCGACGTGATAGTCGCGGTCGATCGTCTCGCGGATCGCCAGAACTTCAGCATCGGTCAGCTGGTTGACGCGACGTTCAGCCGGGATACCGACCTTCTCGACGATCTCCTGAGCGAACTTCTTGCCAATGCCGTGAATGTACTGAAGCGAGATCACAACGCGCTTGTTGGTCGGAATATTTACGCCGGCTATACGAGCCATATTTACCACTCCATTTGGGCCGGACAAAGCCGGCGCTGTAAGTTGCCCCGCGTCCGGTGGAGGCCGGCCCATGCGGGTTTTCCGTATCAATACGACTATGCGCCCTAGTGGGCAAACACCATCATGCCTGAATGGAAGACGGGCCGCCATACTCCAGTACGGCCCGCCAGTCAAGCACGACTGCTGTTTTAGTGTGTGGCATCCGCGAGGATCGCTTCGATCTGCGCGGTCACCTCGTCCATATCGGCCATGCCGTCGACCTGCTTCAACAGGTCGTTGGCGTAGTAGTAGCCGATCAGCGGAGCGGTTTTTTTGTAGTACTCGCGCAGCCGTTCTTCGAACACCTCGGCATTGTCATCCTTGCGCACCGGCTGGCCAGCGGCCCTCGCCTCCTCTGCACGCTTCAGGATTCGACCGATAAGTGCTTTGTCGTCAACAGCGAGTTCGATGACCACGTCGAGCTGCATGCCGCGTTCGGCCAGCATGTCAGCGACAGCGTCAGCCTGTGCCAGCGTGCGCGGATAACCATCAAGAATGAAGCCCTGGGCACAGTCTTCCTGGTCAATGCGTTCTGCAACGATCGCGTTGACGATCTCGTCCGAGACGAGCTCGCCAGCATCCATCACCGACTTGGCGCGCTTGCCAACTTCAGTTTCAGCTTTCACCGCAGCCCGCAGCATGTCGCCAGTCGACAATTGCGGGATGCCATGCTTTTCGACCAGTCGTTGCGCTTGTGTCCCCTTGCCCGCTCCCGGCGGCCCAAGCAATATCAGCTTCATCTTCCCCTCTTACCTCCACGGAGCTTCGACTTCTTGATCAGCCCTTCATACTGATGGGCGATCAGGTGACCCTGAATCTGCGCCACGGTATCAAGCGTTACATTGACCACGATCAGAAGCGAAGTACCACCAAGGTAGAACGGAACGCCGGTTGCCGAAATCAGGAACTCGGGCATCAAGCAGATGACGACGAGATAGGCAGCGCCGATGACGGTGACGCGGGTCAGCACGTAGTCGATATATTCCGCGGTGCGCTCGCCTGGGCGATAGCCGGGAATGAAGCCCGAATGCTTCTTCAGCTGGTCGGCGGTGTCCTTCGGGTTGAACACGATCGCCGTGTAGAAGAAGGCAAAGAAGACGATCATTGCCGCGTAGAGCAGCATGTAGAGCGGCTGGCCATGGCCGAGCGCCGACATCATCGTGCTCACCCAGCCGGGCAGCGTGGCGGTGTTCGAGAAGCCCGCGACGGTTGCCGGCAGCAGCAGCAGCGACGACGCGAAGATCGGAGGAATGACGCCGGCGGTGTTGAGCTTGAGCGGCAGGTGCGAAGTGTCGCCCTGGAACATGCGGTTGCCGACCTGGCGCTTCGGATACTGGATCAGAAGGCGACGCTGCGCACGCTCGAAGAACACGATCACTGCGATGACGACGATCGCAAGCACGATGATCGCGAGAATCAGGCCGGTCGACAGAGCACCGGTGCGGCCGAGTTCCAGCGTGCCGCTGATGGCGCTCGGAAGACCTGCGACGATGCCAGCGAAAATGATCAGCGAAATGCCGTTGCCGATGCCGCGTGCGGTGATCTGCTCGCCGAGCCACATCAGGAACATGGTGCCGCCGACAAGCGTGATGACCGTCGAGGCGCGGAAGAACATGCCCGGATCGGTAACGATGCCGTTCCCGCCCTCAAGGCCGGCTGAAATGCCATAGGCCTGGACCAGCGCCAGAAGCACGGTGCCGTAGCGGGTGTACTGGTTGATGACCTTGCGGCCCTGCTCGCCTTCCTTCTTCAGCGCTTCAAGCGACGGAACGACCGACGTCATGAGCTGCATGATGATGGAAGCAGAGATGTAGGGCATGATGCCGAGGGCAAAGATCGCCATGCGCTGCACAGCGCCGCCGGCGAACATGTTGAAAATGCCAAGAACGCCGCGGCTCTGCTGGGTGAAAGCCTGCGCGAACGCTTCGGGATTGATTCCAGGAAGCGGAATATAGGTACCGAGGCGATAGACCAAAAGCGCGCCGAGCGTAAACCAGATGCGTTTCTTAAGATCTTCGGCCTTGGCGAAGGCTGCGAAATTCAGATTGGATGCTAGTTGTTCAGCAGCCGATGCCATTCAGGGTACTCCGCTTGGTCACGCCGAAAGCCGCGATGGGCGCGGCGCGTGTCACCGAAGCCACGAGATAGGCTTCGGACGGCAAACATGCAAGCGGCGGTATCTCTACCGCCGCTTACTTTGCAAAGCCTTTTACTCGGCGGCTGCCACTTCCGGCAGCTTCACCGATCCTCCAGCCTTTTCGATCTTTTCGATCGCCGGCTTGGAAGCGCCGGCAACGTCAAAGGCCACCTTGGCCGTGAGTTCGCCGTCGCCGAGGATGCGGACGCCGTCCTTGACGCGGCGAATCACGCCGGCCTTGACGAGGACTTCCGCCGTCACGGTCTCTTTCACGTCGAGCTTCTTGGCATCGATCGCGACCTGAATGCGGGCCAGCGAAACGGTGACGTAGCTCTTTGCAAAGATATTGGTGAAGCCGCGCTTCGGCAGGCGACGATAGAGCGGCATCTGGCCACCCTCGAAGCCGTTGATCGCGACGCCTGAACGAGCCTTCTGGCCCTTGACGCCACGACCGCCGGTCTTGCCGGATCCGGAGCCGATGCCACGGCCAAGACGCTTCTTGGAGTGGGTCGCGCCGGCGTTGTCACGCAGATCGTTGAGTTTCATCTTCTATCTCCTGCGATCGGCCTACGCCTCGTCCACAACGCGGACGAGATGCTGGACAGCTGCGATCATGCCGCGCACGGAAGGAGTATCCTCCAAGGTGCGCTTGCGATGCATCTTGTTGAGGCCGAGGCCGACCAGCGTGGCACGCTGTTCTTTCGGCCGGCGGATCGGGCTACCGATCTGCTCGACGGTGACGGTCTTGGTTGCTTTCTTGGCCATGGTCATTGTCCCTGGTCAGCTCGAGCGACTATTCTTCAGCCGCAACGGCGGTGCCGCGGCGGGCCTGAAGCGTCGAATACTTGATGCCGCGCTGTGCAGCCACATCCTTGGGATGCATCTGGCTCTTCAGCGCATCGAAGGTCGCGCGCACCATGTTGTATGGGTTCGACGAACCCATCGACTTGGCGACGACGTCGTGCATGCCGAGCGTCTCAAAGACAGCGCGCATAGGACCGCCGGCGATGATGCCGGTACCCTGCTTGGCAGAGCGCAGCAGAACGCGACCAGCGCCCCAACGGCCTTCGACATCGTGGTGCAGCGTACGGCCCGAGCGGAGCGGCACGAAGATCATGTCGCGCTTGGCCGATTCGGTTGCCTTGCGGATCGCTTCCGGCACTTCGCGCGCCTTGCCGTGACCAAAGCCAACGCGGCCCTTCTGGTCGCCGACAACGACGAGTGCTGCAAAACCGAAACGCCGGCCGCCCTTGACGACCTTGGCAACACGGTTGATGTGGACGAGCTTATCGACGAATTCGCTGTCGCGCTCTTCGCGGTCACGGCTACGGTCGCGACCACCTTCCCTACGTTCTTGTGCCATATTCCTATCCTTATTTTTTTCCGGAAGCACGGGGGTTAAAAACTAAATCCGGCGTCTATAACGTCGCCGGATCGATTGCAACTGGTCAGTGATGCGGCGCAGCGCCACGCGCTACGCCGTAATCTGCATCAGAAGTTGAGGCCACCTTCACGGGCAGCTTCGGCAAGCGCCTTGATGCGGCCGTGATAGATGTAGGCGCCACGATCGAAAACGACATCCTTGATGCCGGCCTTCGACGCGCGCTCGGCGATCAGCTTGCCAACCGCAGTCGCGGCAGCAGTGTCAGCACCGGTCTTCAGCGTGCCCTTGAGATCCTTCTCGAGGGTCGAAGCGGCTGCGAGCGTCTTGCCATTGGCGTCGTCGATGACCTGAACATAGATGTTCTTCGACGTACGATGGACCGACAGACGCGGACGGCCGTTGGCGACCTTCTTGATCTGGCGGCGGATGCGCGCCGAACGGCGCAGAGTGGTTTCTTTCGAAGCCATAATAGTGGTTCCTTGCCTTCTGAAACGGGCGCGGCCATCTGCGGTAAGCTGAAATGCTTCCCGCGACCGCGCACCGCGGCGTTATAATTACTTCTTCTTGCCTTCTTTGCGGACGATCTTCTCGCCTGCATAGCGGACGCCCTTGCCCTTGTAGGGCTCCGGACCACGATATTCGCGGATCTCGGCGGCGACCTGGCCAACCTGCTGCTTGTTGATGCCGTTGACCACGATTTCGGTCGGCTTCGGCACCGTAATGGTGATGCCTTCCGGCGTCTGGTAGACGACGTCATGGCTGAAGCCAAGTGCGAGCTGCAGGTTCTTGCCCTGAAGCGTTGCACGATAACCGACGCCGGTGATCTCGAGCTTCTTTTCGAAGCCGTCCTTAACACCCGTCAGGATGTTGACGATCTGCGTCCGCGACATGCCCCACTTGGAGCGCGCATCCTTGGACTGATCGCGTGGCTGAACGGCAATCTCGCCATTCTCCATCGAGACCAGAACTTCATTGTTGACCACGAACTTCAGCTCGCCCTTGGGGCCCTTCGCCGTGACGGTCTGGCCGTCGACGGCGGCGGTGACGCCCTGCGGAAGCTGAACGGGTTTCTTGCCAATACGAGACATAGTCCTCGTGCCTTTCTTGTTTCAGCCTACGCAGATCAGAATATCTGGCAGAGGATTTCCCCGCCGACGTTCTGTTCGCGCGCTTCGTGGTCGGCCATCACGCCCTTCGGAGTCGAAAGGATCGAGATGCCGAGGCCATTGGCGACCGGCGGAATCGACTTGGACGAGACGTAGACGCGGCGGCCTGGCTTGGAGACACGCGCGATTTCGCGAATCACCGGCTGGCCGTCGAAGTACTTCAGCTCGATTTCGATCTCGGACTTGCCGTTTTCGAAATCGGTCTGGCTGTAGTCGCGGATATAGCCTTCCGACTTCAGCACGTCGAGAACACGGGCGCGCAGCCTGGACGCAGGCGTCGAAACAGTCGACTTCTTGCGGCCATAGGCGTTGCGGATGCGGGTCAGCATATCGCCGAGAGGATCACTCAAAGACATATCAAATGCTCCTTACCAGCTCGACTTGACCAGGCCGGGGATTGCTCCCGTCGAGCCCAGTTCACGAAGCGCGATACGCGACATCTTAAGCTTGCGATAGTAGGCACGCGGACGGCCGGTAATTTCGCAGCGGTTACGGATACGGGTCTTAGCCGAGTTGCGCGGCAGCGCGGCGAGCTTGAGCTGCGCGCGGAAGCGTTCCTCGATCGGCTTGGACTGATCCATGATCACATCCTTGAGGGCCTTACGCTTTGCAGCGAATTGGTCGACAAGCTTGCGGCGCCGGTTGTTCTTTTCGACTGAGCTGGTTTTTGCCATTTCAGATTTTTCCTTTGCTCGCTGCCGTTACTGCCGGAAGGGGAAGTTGAAGGCCTTGAGCAGAGCCCGAGCCTCTTCGTCCGTCCTGGCGGTCGTGCAAACGATGATGTCCATGCCCCAGATCTGATCAACCTTATCGTARTTGATCTCGGGGAACACGATGTGTTCCTTGATGCCCATAGCGTAATTGCCACGGCCGTCAAAGCTTTTTGGGTTCAGACCGCGAAAGTCGCGAACGCGCGGCAGTGCGATGTTCACCAGACGGTCAAGGAACTCGTACATGCGTTCCTGGCGGAGCGTCACCTTGGCGCCGATCGGCATGTGCTCGCGCACCTTGAAGCCGGCGATCGACTTGCGGGCGCGGGTCACAACCGGCCTCTGGCCAGCGATCATCGCCAGGTCTTCAGCGGCGGCCGCGGGCTTCTTCGAATCCGCGGTCGCTTCGCCGATACCCATGTTGAGCACGATCTTGTCGATGCGCGGGATCTGCATCACGTTGTCGTACTTGAACTGCTCCTGCATCGCCTGACGGATGGTCTCTTTGTAAACCTTCTTCAGACGCGGCTCGATGGTTGCATTAGCCATTGATGACTTCTCCCGAGCGCTTGGCGACGCGCACCTTCGTGCCGTCCTTCTGGACCTGGAAACCGACGCGGGTCGGCTTGCCATCCTTGGGGTCGGTGAGCGCGAGGTTCGACAGGTGGATCGGCGCTTCTTTGGTAATAATCCCGCCCTCTTGGGTCTGGGACTGCTTCTGGTGGCGGCGGATCATGTTCACGCCACGGACAAGTGCCTTGTCTTCCTTCGGCTGGACAGACAGCACTTCGCCAGTGCGGCCCTTGTCCTTGCCGGTCAGAACGACAACCTTGTCGCCTTTACGGATCTTCTGCATTGTTCCGGCTCCTTACAGCACTTCGGGCGCGAGCGAGATGATCTTCATGTGGTTCTTGGCGCGGAGTTCGCGCGGAACCGGCCCGAAGATACGCGTGCCGATAGGTTCTTTCTTGTTATCGACAAGAACGGCCGCGTTCTTGTCGAAACGGATCACGCTGCCGTCCGGGCGACGAATGTCCTTGGCCGTGCGAACCACGACCGCCTTCATCACATCACCCTTCTTTACGCGGCCGCGCGGAATGGCTTCCTTGATCGACACCACGATGATGTCGCCAACAGAAGCATACTTCCGCTTCGAGCCGCCCAGCACCTTGATGCACATGACACGACGGGCGCCGGAATTGTCCGCGACGTCGAGGTTTGTTTGCATCTGAATCATGACTGGCCGCCTTCTTCTTCTCTAACGGGATGGGCTACCGCCCTCCCCGGCTTGTCCAAAATTCGTTGTTACGCCTGGTCGGCGGAGATGACGACCCAGCGCTTATCCTTGGAAATCGGCTTCGATTCCTGGATAGACACCTGATCGCCCACCTTGTGGGCGTTGTTTTCGTCGTGCGCCTTGTAGTTCTTCGACATACGCACGGTCTTCTTCATCACCGGGTGCGTGAAGCGACGCTCGACCTTGACGACGACCGTCTTCTCGTTCTTGTCGCTGACGACCGTACCCTGCAGGATGCGCTTTGGCATGGTTTTCGTCCTTAAGCCTTCTTGCCGGCCGATTTTTCGGCGGCGATGGTCTTGATACGCGCGATGTCCTTACGAACTTGTTTCACGCGCGCCGTCTTTTCCAGCTGACCGGTCGCCTTCTGGAAGCGCAGGTTGAACTGCTCCTTCTTGAGGCTGGCGAGCTCGTCAGTGAGCTGGTCCTGGGTCTTCGTCCTGACGTCTGAGGCTTTCATGATCAGCCCTTCCTTATTCTGCGATGCGCTGAACGAAGCGCGTCCTGACCGAGAGCTTGGCAGCGCCGAGCCGCAGCGCTTCACGCGCCACTTCCTCGGAGACACCATCGATCTCGAACATCACGCGGCCTGGCTTGATGCGGCATGCCCAGTAGTCGACCGCACCCTTGCCCTTACCCATGCGGACTTCGGTCGGCTTCGACGTGACCGGCACATCTGGGAAAATACGGATCCAGACGCGGCCCTGACGTTTCATTTCGCGGGTGATCGCGCGGCGGGCCGCCTCGATCTCACGCGCGGTGACGCGGTTTGGCTCAAGCGCCTTCAGTCCGAAGCCGCCGAAATCCAGGTTGGTGCCACCCTTCGCGGTGCCGTGGATGCGGCCCTTGAACTGCTTACGGAACTTTGTGCGCTTTGGCTGCAGCATCGTTCTAACTCCAAATTCCTATGCGTGTCAGGCGTTTTCGCGACGGCGGCCGCCTGGGCGGTCGCTAGCATGCGAATGATCGCCTTCGGTTGCGCGACGCTCTGAAGCCATCGGATCGTGCTCGAGGATCTCGCCCTTGAACACCCAGACCTTGACGCCGCAGATACCGTAGGCAGTCTTGGCTTCAGCCGTGCCGTAATCGACATCGGCGCGCAGGGTGTGCAGCGGAACGCGACCTTCGCGATACCACTCCATACGAGCGATTTCGGCACCGCCGAGACGGCCCGAGCAGTTGATACGAATGCCCTCGGCGCCGAGGCGCATGGCCGACTGCACCGCGCGCTTCATGGCGCGACGGAAGGCAATGCGGCGCTCGAGCTGCTGCGCGATCGACTGAGCGACCAGCGTAGCGTCCGTCTCGGGCTTGCGAACCTCGACGATGTTGAGGTGCGTCTCGGACTTCGTCATCTCCATCAGCTTCTTGCGAAGCTTTTCGATGTCGGCGCCCTTCTTGCCGATGATCAGGCCCGGACGTGCTGCGTGAATGGTCACGCGGCACTTCTTGTGCGGACGCTCGATCACGACCTTGGAGATCGCGGCCTGCTTCAGTTCGTTCTCAAGATACTTGCGGATCTTGATGTCTTCGTGAAGCAGCTGGCCGTATTCGCCGGTGTTTGCATACCAGCGCGAGTCCCAGGTGCGGTTGATGCCGAGGCGGAGACCAATAGGATTGATTTTCTGGCCCATTATGCGGCCTCCCCTTTCTCTTCGACTTCACGAACAACGATCGTGAGGTGCGAAAACGGCTTCTCGATGCGGCTGGCGCGACCACGGCCACGAGCGTGGAAACGCTTCATGACGATCGACTTGCCGACATAGGCTTCCGCCACCACCAACGCATCGACATCGAGGTCGTGATTGTTTTCCGCGTTGGCAATAGCCGATTCGAGGGTCTTTTTAACCGTTCCGGCGATGCGCTTGCGCGAAAATTCCAGATCCGAAAGCGCGGTCGCCACCTTCTTGCCGCGGATAAGCGCGGCAACGAGGTTGAGCTTCTGCGKGCTGACCCGGATCGTACGGAGAACCGCACGTGCCTCGTTGTCAGCAAGCCTGCGCGGAGCTTTGGCCTTGCCCATGTTACTTCCTCTTTGCCTTCTTGTCCGCGCCGTGACCGTAATAGGTCCTGGTGGGAGCGAACTCACCGAACTTGTGGCCGACCATGTCCTCGTTCACCGAGACCGGGACGTGCTTCTGGCCGTTGTAGACACCGAAGGTGAGGCCGACGAACTGCGGCAGGACAGTGGAGCGGCGGCTCCACATCTTGATCACCTCATTGCGACCGCCTTCACGAACCTTTTCTGCTTTCTTGAGCAGATAGCCGTCAATGAACGGGCCTTTCCAGACTGAACGAGTCACTGGCGTTACCTCTTCTTAGCTCTTGCGCTGATGGCGCGAGCGCAGGATGAACTTGTCGGTCGCCTTGTTGGACCGCGTCTTCTTGCCCTTGGTGGGCTTGCCCCAAGGCGACACCGGATGGCGTCCGCCCGAGGTGCGGCCTTCACCACCGCCGTGCGGATGGTCGACCGGGTTCATGGTCACGCCGCGATTGTGCGGACGCTTGCCACGCCAGACCGTGCGGCCTGCCTTGCCATCGTTGATGTTGCCATGGTCCGGGTTGGACACGGCACCGACGGTGGCGATGCACAGGCCGCTGACGACGCGCTGTTCACCCGAGTTGAGGCGAAGGATCGCCATGCCCTGGTCGCGGCCGACGAGCTGGGCATAAGCACCAGCCGAACGGGCAACCTGGCCGCCCTTGCCGGGCTTCAGTTCGATGTTGTGCACGATCGTGCCGACCGGCATCGAAGCGAGCGGCATTGCGTTGCCCGGCTTCACGTCGACCTGCTCACCAGCGATGATCTTGTCGCCGGCCTGAAGACGCTGCGGAGCAATGATGTAGCTCAGCTCGCCATCGTCGTACTTGATCAGCGCGATAAAGGCGGTGCGGTTCGGATCGTATTCGAGACGCTCGACCGTGCCGACCACGTCGAACTTGCGACGCTTGAAGTCGATGATGCGGTACGAACGCTTGTGACCGCCGCCGATGAAGCGAGCCGTGATGCGACCGTAGTTGTTGCGGCCGCCCGACTTCGTCAGGCCTTCGGTCAACCCCTTGACGGGCTTGCCTTTGTGGAGGCCCGAGCGGTCGACGATGACCAGCTGACGGGTGCTCGGCGTTATTGGCTTGAATTTCTTAAGTGCCATTGTCCTGTCCTCGCGGCCTTGCTCAGAGACCCGTCGCGACGTCGATCGACTGGCCTTCGGCCAGCGTCACTACCGCCTTCTTGACGTCGCTCTGGCGGCCGATCGTGCCGCGGAAGCGCTTCACCTTGCCCTTGCGGACCAGGGTGTTCACAGCAGTCACCTTCACGCCAAACAGCGCTTCGACGGCAGCCTTGATCTCGGGCTTGCTCGCCTTCTTGGCGACGTTGAAGACGACCTGGTTGTTTTCAGAAGCCATGGTCGACTTTTCTGTGATCGCCGGAGAGACGATCACGTCATAGTGGCGGAGATCCATCATTTGAAGCGCTCCTCGAGAGCCTCGACGGCGGCCTTCGAAAGGACCAGCGTGCCGCGGCGCAGAATGTCGTAAACATTGATGCCCTGGATTGGCAGGACATCGATGTTCGGGATGTTGGTCGCTGCGCGCTTGAAGTTGACGTCAAGCTCGGCACCGCCGATCACCAGGGCGTTGGTCAGGCCCAGCGTCGCGAAATTCGCGAGCAGTGCCTTCGTCTTGCCTTCGGCGAGGGTCAGCTCGTCGACGATGATCAGTTTCGATGTCTTAGCCTTGGCCGACAGAGCGTGCTTCAAGCCGAGAGCGCGGACCTTCTTGGGAAGATCGTGCTCGTGGCTACGAACGACCGGGCCGTGGGCCTTGCCGCCGCCGCGGAACTGCGGAGCGCGTGCCGAATGGTGACGAGCGCGGCCCGTACCCTTCTGCTTGTACATCTTGGCGCCGGTGCGCGCGATTTCCGCGCGACCCTTGGCCTTGTGCGTGCCCTGCTGCTTCTTGGCGAGCTGCCAGCGCACGACGCGCTGGAKAACGTCTTCGCGCGGGTCGAGACCGAAGATCTCTTCCGAGAGCTGGACCTTGCCGGCGTCGATGCCTGCAAGCGTGGTGATCTTGAGATCCATTATTCCGCTCCCTCTGTGGCCGGAGCCTCGTTCTTCGTGGCGGCGCGGATACCAGCAGGCTTCGGAGCGTTAGCCGGAAGCGCAATCTTGGCTGCGTCGCGGACCAGGATCCAAGCGCCCTTCGAACCCGGAACCGCACCGCGGATCAGGATGAGACCGCGATCGGTGTCGGTCGAGACAACTTCGACATTCTGGGTGGTGACGCGAACGTCGCCCATGTGTCCGGCCATCTTCTTGCCCTTGAACACCTTGCCCGGATCCTGGCGCTGGCCAGTTGAACCGTGGGTACGGTGCGAAACCGAGTTACCGTGGGTAGCACGGCCACCACCGAAGTGGTGACGCTTGATGACGCCCTGGAAACCCTTGCCGATCGTCGTGCCCGTCACATCGACCTTCTGGCCGGGGACGTAATGCTCGACAGTGATCTCGGAGCCAACATCGAGCATGTTGTCGGCGGACACGCGGAATTCGGCGACCTTCGACTTCGGCTCAACGGAGGCGGCAGCGAAGTGACCGCGCATCGCCTTCGTCGTATTCTTCACCTTGGCCAGGCCAACGCCGAGCTGAACGGCGGTGTAGCCATTCTTCTCTTTCGTGAGCTGTGCCACGACCTGGCAGTTCTCCATGCGGAGAACGGTGACGGGAACATGTTCGCCAGCGTCATTATAGACGCGGGTCATTCCCACCTTCTGTGCAATTACACCTGAACGCATCGGTTCGTTTTCCTTCAGAGGAGCCGTTTGGATCTGCTCGCGCGGCTCATGTTAGCTCTTAGAGCTTGATTTCGACGTCGACGCCTGCTGCGAGGTCGAGCTTCATCAGAGCATCGACGGTCTGCGGGGTCGGATCGACGATGTCCAGCAGACGCTTGTGCGTGCGCATCTCGAACTGCTCGCGGCTCTTCTTATCGACGTGCGGTGAGCGGTTCACCGTGAACTTCTCGATCCGAGTCGGCAGCGGAATCGGGCCGCGAACATTGGCGCCGGTGCGCTTCGCGGTCGACACGATCTCACGCGTCGAAGCGTCGAGAACCCGGTGGTCAAACGCCTTGAGGCGGATGCGGATATTCTGTCCGTTCATGGTCACTTCCTTGTTCTGGCGCGGCGCGGGCGTATTCCCGCCCGCGACAGATCGTTAATTCGGATTATTCTTTGATCGAAGCGACGATGCCGGCGCCGACGGTACGGCCACCTTCACGGATAGCGAAGCGCAGCTTCTCTTCCATGGCGATCGGCACGATCAGCTCGACATCGACGGTGATGTTGTCGCCGGGCATGACCATCTCGGTGCCTTCCGGCAGCGACACGATGCCGGTCACGTCCGTCGTGCGGAAGTTCAACTGCGGACGGTTGTTGGTGACGTTCGGCGTGTGACGTCCACCTTCTTCCTAGGTCAGGATGTAGGT
>NZ_JBFUIP010000139.1:0-15000 GCF_056401815.1 Aminobacter sp. P4_D5
AGACTGAGGACGGCAAGGTTCTATCGGGAACCTGGCAGGCGACCCCGGGCACCTACCACGCAACCTACACAGACTATGAATTCGTCCACATGATCTCGGGCCGCATCATCATCACGCCGGATGGTGGTGAACCCGTCGAGGTTGGGCCGGGCGACGCGTTTGTGGTGGAAGCTGACTTCAAGGGCACCTGGACGATCATCGAGCCAGTGACGAAGCATTTCGTCGTCACCGTCGGATCGTAAGAGCGCAAAAGCTCATTCGCCTGAGATAGACCTACCGTTGACCCCGTGGAGACGCCTCGGCACTGGGCCGGAGCGGTGGCCAATGTGCGGCAATAGCCCCATTCGGTGGAGAAGGATATCGAGCATCATGAACATCGTCGTCAAGCTTCCGCTACTCCCCGATCAGCGCCAATCCCTACATATCTGGATTGATTTGTAGATTTTTCGGAAGAGGTAGACTTGAGCATCGCATATGCAGATCGTGGGCGATCAGCTTTCTTTTCTTTTCTTGATGCTCTTTGCCAGCCAGTGCGATCCCAACCCCATACGGGCCAAGCAACAGACCGGCCGGTATGCTCAATGTCTTCTTTTCTCCAGCCTCGTGGTTCAATGCCGCTGCGCGGATTTGTTCGCACTCTGGAGACCGCCATTTTGGGTCTTGGGTCGAGAGGGTGGCTGCATACTCGGCAGGCGGCGATGTGCACCCGGCGACCGCGAGCATTGCCATAGTGGCTAGGAGCCTTTCCTTCATCCCAAGCCCTCCCCAGAGCTATTCTAAAGCTTTCGCTTTTCTTCGAGCAACACCCTGTAGGCCTTCATGACTTCAAGCGCCAAGAGCGCCATAGATATCGCGACGCCGCGACACAGGCACTCGCACTGACTAGGACGATGACAGCACACACCCACAATAGGAAGCGGTCAGCAGCACATCGGTTTCCCTGAGGGCAATGACCACCCCAGGCGATGAAGCCAAGTATCCCGAAGATCAGCACCACCGGCACCGCGATGGCTAGGCATTCGATTGCAATGATCGTCCTCACCATTGGGCTACCAATCGGCAATTTTGCGGGGGCTACTCCACGATCTTCTGCTTCTGCCTTTGATCGATCTTCTCCAGGTGCTTCAACATCGATCGCCCCATGAAGCTTGAGAAGGCGATAACCAGCACCGCGGATTGAAMGCCGATCATCATGGCCAGCATGAACACGACGAACCCTGATGACAAATCGTCAAACGAGCCGGACAGCCAAACCGAGACAATTGCCAGCCCGACGCCAATAGCCGTGCAGTAGCCCACCAGTCGCCAATATTCGCTGGGGGAAGGTAAGCGCCTGTTTCGGAAGAAGAAGTAGTACGCCGTGGATTGTGTGATCGCGAAGGCGACCGGGATGCCAAAGATGTCAGTGATAGTCTCTTGGTATTGAGGAAGCGCAGTGATCAGGGCCCATGCCACAAACGGAGCGGCCGCTGTAAGCGCTCCGAACAGCAAGATGTAGCGGCGCAAGCGGATGTCCATCCCCAAGCCCTCCCCAGAGCTATTCCAAAATCTTCCGCTTTTCCTCGAGCAGCATCTTGCACGCCTTGATGACTTCGACAGCCTCCAAAAGCATAGCTTGCACTTTTTCGGCCGGGAACAGATCGATCGCGCTTGCCATCGCGTTGAGTTCGAACACGATGTCGCCTTGTCCTGTATCGTTCGCAGGCGTCTCGGAATAGGCGATGATCTCGCGGTAATTCCTTATGGTCGACGCGGCGCGCTGGAGCAGCCGTGCCTTATCTTGTTCGGTCAATCGATCAGTCTCATTCGCGGCACGGATCAGTTCGGAGGTGAGTGCGGTCGCCATCACTTACCACGCTGCATGAATGTCCAAACGACCGAACCAAATGTCCCAGCTCCAGGAACGGCCCTGGCTATTCGGTCCCGATACAGCAAAAGCGGAGACGCCGAGCGCTGTCAATCCTGCGAGCAGCGGCCGCTCGCGGACTGGCTTTGTTTGAGCTCTCAACTCACACAGTTAACAAGCGTTAACTGTGTATTTTGTAGTTAACCCAACGGAACTTTCGTGCCGACTTCAACGGGCGCCGTATCCGCATGTTAACTATTGCGGAGATTTGCATCATGCATGGAACACTACCGGCAATAAGGCGCTCAAGCATCGTTCGTCGTGACGATTCCTGGACCTACATCGAAAGTGAAGTTTTAAAAGAGTTTTGGCCTTCAATGGAGGCCGTTCGAAAGCGGCTGCCTCACAGAAGCGAGATCGCCATACGGTCGATGGCCAAGTGGTGCGGTCTTATCCCCGACAAGATCCAGCACATCTGGACTGCTGGACAAGACCGAACTCTGAAGCGAATGGCTGTGAACGGGGCAACGCGCAAAGAAATGGCTGATGCGCTTGGCCTAACTATCCTGCAAATTGCCAATCGCCTTAACTACACAAGGACGCGGATAGCAAAACGTACCCCCATTCTATTGGGCGAGCCACTTGTCGACGCTAGGCAAGCACAAGGTTTTCCAGAATGCCTGGAAACATAAGCTCGTCGGCCCCACCCATCTGCACAAAGCTGTAAAAGCCTTAGGAGGATCTCTCGTAGTTCAGTGGGGGGGGCGGAATGATCTCCCGCCGCCGCGTGGAGGATGCCATCGATACGTTGATCGACCTCCTTGATACGCTCGACGGTGATGCGGACTTAGAACCGGAACCGGCCGAAGAGCTTCATGACCGCGAGGCAGACCCGGCAGAAGACGGGATCGCAGACAAGGCATCCCTCGCCTTCATACTGGCTGAGAAGGCGAAGAGGCAAAGCAACGGAACAGATGACTTAATCGGTCCCCACTGGGGGCCGATTACCCTTATGTGCAGGGCTTTTATCAGGCCGCCTTGGTCGACTCGCACGGTGACTATTTGGTGACACCAACTTTCTAGCGGCACCTCAAAATCTCACTAAGCGATTGAAATATTTGGCGCACCGACAAGATTCGAACCTGTGACCTCTGCCTTCGGAGCGCAGGTCGACAAAACTATAGATGCAAGTGATCAGGCTGGGCGAGCGAGCAAAAATCTCAATCTTGCCCCGCCGCCCTCAGTCGCCGCCGCGGCCGCGCGGGTAGGAAATAATCGACAGATATTTGATCGGCAGCCGGGTCAGTTCTTCCGGGCCATGCGGTGCGTCAGCGTCAAAAAAGAGGCTATCGCCCGCCGTCATGCGGTAGAGGTTATTGCTGTGGCGGTAAACCACTTCGCCCTCCAGCATATAGAGGAACTCCATGCCGTCATGCTGGAAGGTCGGGAAGACGTCCGAATCCTCCGACAGCGTGATCAAATAGGGTTCGACCGTCACGCCTGATGTATCCGAGCCGATATGGCCGAGAAGCGTATATTGGTGCCCGGCGCGCGTGCCCCGGCGTTCGACATCCACACCCTCGCCCGATTTGACGAAGACAGCGTTGCGCTCCTCTTCGAAGCGGCGGAAAAACGCAGTGACCGGCACGCCGAGCGCGCGCGACAGGGACTGCAGCGTCGTCAGCGATGGCGACGTGATGCCATTTTCGATCTTCGACAGCATGCCAAGCGAAATGTCGGTGGCCGAAGCAAGGTCGGCGACGGTGATACCGAGCTTCTTGCGGAAGGCGCGGACCTCGTGGCCGATCGCCACTTCCAGCACTTTTTCGCGGGTGTCRCGAACGGCATGCGGATCCTGGGACAGCGGGGAAACGCGCGACAGAGCGGACTTGCCGGCTGCGGCCGCAACGGCCGCGTGCATAGCCTTGCCGTTCTTTTTCGACGGCGCCTGCTTTTCCGCTGCCTTCGCTTTCGCCATATCGTTGCCGCCTGCCTCTGCTCGTTGAATCTATTTCACCGAGAGTAAACATTTTCAGCAAAAGAAACAACAGCTGTGAATAAAGGCGCAAAGCGAACGATGCTGGCGCAACAGTAGTTAGCCGGGAATTCAACTTCGCCCGACTGCAGCCGGACAGGTTCCGCTTACTGCATCAGCAGTATTTGCAGATCAGCGACATTGGTGCCGGTGGCGCCCGTCATCAGCAAGTCGCCCGACGACGCCAGCGCATGGTAGGAGTCGTTGTTCTGCAACAGCGCCACGGGATTGAAGCCCAGCTTGCGCATCGACGTGGTGGAGCCGGCATCGACGATGGCACCGGCCGCATCGGTGGGGCCGTCGCGACCATCGGTGCCGCCGCTTAGAAAAACCCAAGGACGCCTGATCGACGTCCATTCGTTGAGCAGCGCAAAGCGCAGCGCCAGTTCCTGGTTACGGCCGCCGATGCCGGTTCCGGCGACGCGAACGGTCGGCTCCCCGCCAGCCACTATGGCGACCGGGCCGTGCTGGCTGGAAGCAAAGATCGCCATGCGGTGCAAGGTTTCTGCGACATCGGCGACATCGCCGCTCAGCCAGTCATCGGCCTTGACGACGAGCGGATAGGCTGCGCCGGCACAGTCCATCACCTGCTTCAGACTGATGCTGTTGGAGCCGATAATAACATTTTCGACATGGTCGAAGCTCGTTTCAGGGCCGCTCAGCGAGAGATTGTCGATATGGCCACGCAGGGTGGCGGGCAGCCTGTCGTACAGGCCGTCGCGCGAGATGATGCCGAGCGCGTCGGCAACGCTGGAAGACGCCCGGGCGGTTGGCCCGCTTGCGATGATGCCGACATCGTTGCCCGGCACGTCAGACAGGATCAGCGACAGCATCTTCGCGCCCGAGGCGAGCTTGGCCAGCCGCCCGCCCTTCAGTCGCGAGAACTGCTGGCGCACGGCATTGATCTCGTTAATCTCCGCGCCGCAGCGGATGAGCGCACTGTTCAGCGCGATTTTGTCCGCGAGCGAAACACCGGGCGCCGGCGCGCAGATCAGCGCCGAACCGCCACCACTGACAAGAACCAGAACCAGATCGCCCGGCGCGGCAGAACGGGCGGCGCGCTCGATGGCGTACGCACCTGCGATGCTGCCCTCGTCGGGCAACGGGTGGCCGCCGGCAATGACATCGACGCCGGCGATACCGATCACGTTTTCACTGTTGGTCACCGCGCAGGCGATATGCAGCTTGTCGGCGACAAAGGGCAAGGCCGCGCGCGCCATCGGGCATGCGGCCTTACCGAAGGCGATGAGAATGACGCGCTTTGCCGCCGCGATTTCGCCGGCACGGCTTTCAAGCGCCGCAATAACCGCCCGCTCGGGGTCCGACGCCGCGACGCCTTCGCGAAACAAGGTGATTGCCTGTTCACGGAGCACGGTCACGGCGGGAGCCAAGCGGTCGGGGATCATCACACCACCTTGTCGGGTAAGGCGCGGCCTTCGAAGAAGGCGGTCAGATTGTCCACCGCCTTCATGCCCATGGCCACACGAGTTTCTTCGGTGGCGCTGCCCAGATGCGGCAACAGCACCACATTTTCCAAACGCATAAGTGCACCGGGCACATCCGGTTCGCCGTCATAGACGTCGAGGCCGGCACCGGCGATCGTGCCGCTGTCGAGCGCTGCGATCAGCGCCTTCTGGTCGACCACGTCGCCGCGCGCCGTGTTGATCAGGAACGCGCCGCGCTTCATCGCGGCCAAACGCTCCGCATTGATCAGGTGGCGGTTCTCGGCACCGCCCGGGCAATGCAGCGAGACGAAATCCGATTGCGCCAGCACGTCCTCGATGGTCGCGAGCTGGCGCGCGCCCATGGCGCGGGTTTCCTCGTCATCAACCTTCGAGCGGTTGTAGAAGACGACATCCATGTCGAAGCCGAAATGCGCGCGCTTGGCCATGGCCTTGCCGATGCGGCCCATGCCGATGATGCCAAGCGTCTTGCCCGTCACCTTGGTGCCGATCATGTGGGTCGGGCACCAGCCGGTCCATTGGCCGGCGCGCAACTGGCGCTCGCCCTCGCCCGCGCGCCTGGCGACGGCGAGCAAAAGGCTCATGCCGATGTCGGCGGTGCAATCGGTCAACACGCCAGGCGTATTGGTCACCACGATGCCACGGGCACGCGCGGCTTCGGTGTCGATATGGCTGAAACCAACGCCGAAATTGGCAAGGATTTTGGTGCGGACATCGGCGTCAGGAAACACCGCCGCCGGCAGCTTGTCGCTGACGGTCGGCAGGATCGCGTCAAAATTCAGGAACGCCGCCTTGAGCTCAGTCGGACCGAGCGGCGCATCGCCCTTGTTAAAGGTCGTGTCGAAGCGTTCTGCCAGGATCTGTTCGACTGCTACGGGCCAGCGCCGCGTGACGATAACGCGAGGTTTCATTTCAATTCCTTGATCATGCTTGGACTGCCGCACGCCCAAAACAGACGCGCAACAAGCACTCTAGCAGTTCGAAACGACACATCATGTGATGGATCATCGATAATCGGACGGTCGGGCAGTGGGGAGCCGGTCGGCGCCGGCTCCCCGAAGGCCAGGTCAGGCGGCCTTCTTTTGCTGTTCCAGCACACCCGCGACAGTCGGGCCGAAGGCTGCCGGCGTCTGCACGATGGTCACGCCTGCCTCGCGCAGGATCTCGACCTTTTCCTGGGCGGATTCGCCGAAGGCGGAGATAATGGCGCCGGCATGGCCCATGCGCTTGCCCTTGGGCGCCGAAAGACCGGCGATATAGGCGATAAGCGGCTTGCGCATGTTGTGCCTGGCCCATTCTGCGGCTTCGGCTTCCTGCGGACCGCCGATCTCGCCGATCATCACGACCGCGTCCGTATCGGGATCGTCCTCGAACAGCTTGAGGATGTCCTTGAACGACGAGCCGTTGATCGGGTCGCCGCCGATGCCGACTGATGTCGAGACACCGATGCCGAGCGCCTTCATCTGCGAGGCAGCCTCGTAGCCCAGCGTGCCCGAGCGGCCGACGATGCCAACCCGGCCCGGCAGGTAGATGTTGCCTGGCATGATGCCCATCAGGGCCTGTCCGGGCGTAATGACACCGGCGCAGTTCGGGCCGACAAGGCGCATGCGGTCTTCGTAGCGGAAGCGGCGCATGTAGCGCTTGACCCGCATCATGTCCTGCGAGGGGATACCGTCGGTGATGCAGACGCAGAGCTTGAGGCCGGCTTCAGCCGCTTCCATGATCGAGTCTGCTGCGAAGGGTGGCGGCACGAAGACGATCGAGGCCTCGGCACCGGTCTCGCGAACAGCGCCCCTGACCGTGTTGAACACCGGAATGCCCTGGTGGACGAGCCCGCCCTTGCCGGGGGTGACACCCCCGACAACGTTGGTGCCGTAGCGCTTCATGTCATCGGCGTGGAAACTGCCGATCTTGCCGGTCAGACCCTGGACGATAACGCGCGTCCGGCGATTCAAGAGAACTGCCATTTCGACCTCCCTTAGTTCTTTTTGCTTTTCGAAAATGCGCGCATCGCCTCGACCGATTTCTCGGCTGCCTCGGCGAGCGTGTCGGCGACGATCACCTTTTCGCCCGACTCGGCGAGAATGCGCCGGCCCTCTTCGACATTGGTTCCGGCAAGCCGCACCACCAGCGGCACGTTCACACCAACTTCGCGGATCGCCTTGATGACACCCTCCGCCACCCAGTCGCAGCGGTTGATGCCGGCGAAGATGTTGACCAGGATCGTCTCGATGTTCTTGTCGGCCAAAACGGCGCGAAAAGCCTTGGCGACACGCTCGGGCGAGGCACCACCGCCGATGTCGAGGAAGTTCGCAGGCTCGCCACCGGCGATCTTGATCATGTCCATCGTTGCCATGGCAAGGCCGGCACCGTTGATGATGCAGCCGATATTGCCCTCGAGGCCGACATAAGACAGGCCACGGTCGCTGGCGAAGGTTTCGCGCGGGTCTTCCTGCGACTTGTCACGCAGCTCCGATATCTCGGCGCGGCGGAAAAGCGCGTTCTCGTCAAACGACATCTTGGCGTCGAGCGCGATCAGGTTGCCGTCCTTGGTGATGACAAGCGGGTTGATCTCCAGCATCGAGGCGTCGAAATCGCGGAAGACGCGGTAGCAGCCGAGTAGCGTGTCGACAGCCTTGCCGATCAGGCTGTTGTCGAGGCCAAGGCCAAAGGCGATCTCGCGGGCCTGGAACTGCTGCATGCCGGCACCCGGATCGACGATGGCGCGGATGATCGAGTCGGGCTGCTTTTCTGCGATCTCCTCGATCTCCATGCCGCCGGAAGCCGACGCCACGATCATGACGCGCTCCGACTTACGGTCGAGCACGATGCCGAGATAGAGCTCCTGGCGGATATCGACGGTTTCTTCGACATAAAGCCGCGACACCAGCTTGCCCTTGGGACCGGTCTGGTGCGTCACCAGCTTGCGGCCGAGCATGGCTTCGGCGGCGTCGGAGACCTCGTTGTCGGTGGTGCAGATGCGGATGCCGCCGGCCTTGCCACGCGCGCCGGAATGGATCTGCGCCTTGACCACCCATTTGCCGCCGCCGATTTCACTGGCGCGATAGGTCGCCTGTTCGGGGCTGTAAGCCAGGCCGCCGCGCGGGATCTGCACCGAGTAGCGTGCGAGCAGCTCTTTGGCCTGATATTCATGAATATCCATGTCGAACTCCTCCTCAGTTCGGCAGGCCGGTGCGCGAGCGCGCCGACTGCTCGATTGCGTCATGCATGACCAGCACGTTGCGGGCCATGCGCTCGGATGCGGCGTCGATCATCTTGCCGTCGAGGGCTGCGGCACCCTTGCCCTGCTCCTCGGCTTCCTTGAGCACTTCGATGATGCGGCGGGCGCGGGTGACCTCCTTTTCCGGCGGCGAAAACACAGCATTCGCCAGTTCTATCTGCGAGGGATGGATCGCCCACTTGCCTTCGATGCCCAGCGCCGCCGCACGTTTTGCGCCGGCGATGTAGCCTTCAGGATCGGAGAAATCGCCGAACGGCCCGTCGATCGGGCGCAGGCCGTAGGCGCGGCAGGCGACCGTCATGCGCGACAGGGCTGCGTGCCACTGGTCGCCGGGATAATCGGGGTTGAGGCCGCCGATACTGACGGTGCGTGCCTTGCAGCTCGCGGCATAGTCGGCGACGCCGAAATGCATCGCCTCAAGCCGCCCGCCATAGGCGGCAATGGCTTCGACATTGGCCATGCCGAGCGCGGTCTCGATCAGGGCTTCCAGGCCGACGTGGTTCTTGAAACCCTTGGCCGTCTCGATCTGGGTGACCATGGCGTCGACCATATAGAGATCGGCAGGAACGCCGACCTTGGGCACCAGGATGGTGTCGAGCTTGTCGCCCGCCTGCTCCATCACATCGACCACGTCGCGGTACATGTAATGGGTGTCTAGGCCGTTGATACGCACCGAAATCGTCTTGCCCTTGGCGCGCCAGTCGATCTCATTGAGGGCCTGGATAATGTTCTTGCGCGCGCGCTCCTTGTCCGGTGGCGCCACAGCATCCTCGATGTCGAGGAAGATGTAGTCGGCATCACCGTCGGCGGCCTTGCGGATCATCTCCGGGTTGGAACCCGGCACGGCGAGTTCACTACGCTGAAGGCGAAGCTTGCGCAGGTGGTGGAGTGTATGGCTCATCTGTTTTCCTCCCTGTTCTGCTTCAGGCTGCTTTGGCGACGGCCGGCTGGGCCGACAGGCGGTAGTGCTCGAGTGCGGCTCCCACGCCGGAGCCTGGCTGGACTTTGACACCGCAATCGCGCAGCGACATTTCAGCCGCCGAGATCGCGCCGCACATCATCACTTCGTTGACCCAGCCGAGATGGCCGATGCGGAACACCTTGCCTGCAACCTTGTTGAGGCCGACGCCGAGCGAAGTCTGGTAGCCGTGGAAGGCGCGGCGGACGACTTCGGCGCTGTCGATGCCTTCGGGAACCACGATCGCGCTGACCGTGTCGGAGTTCCACTTCGCCTCCTTGGCGCAGACACGCAGGCCCCAGGCGTCGACAGCCTTGCGCACGCCCGTCGCCAGCCGGTTGTGACGCTCAAAGATGTTGTCGAGGCCTTCTTCCTGGATCAGGTCGAGTGCCGCGCGCAGGCCGCGCAGCAGTTGGACGGCCGGCGTGTAGGGGAAATAGCCGGTGTCGTTGGCGCGGATTTGGTCCTCGAAGGAAAAGTAGCAGCGGTTGAACTTGGCGGTCTTGGCTGCGGCAAGCGCCTTCTGGCTGACCGACAGGAAGCCAAGGCCGGGCGGCAGCATGAAGCCCTTCTGCGAACCTGAAACGGCGCAGTCGACGCCCCATTCTTCCTGGCGGAAGTCGATCGATCCGACCGACGAAACACCGTCGACGAACAGCAGTGCGGGGTGCTTGGCGGCAGTGAGTGCCGCACGCACCGCGCCAACGTCGCTGGTGACGCCCGTTGCGGTTTCATTGTGGGTGACGAAGACCGCCTTGATACGATGTTCCTTGTCCTTGGCGAGACGCTCGGCATAGATCTCGACCGGAACGCCCGTGCCCCATTCGGCCTCGACGACGTCGACRTCGAGGCCGAAGCGCTCGGCCATGTCGACCCACAGATGCGAGAACTGGCCAAAGCGCGACATCAGCACGCGGTCGCCAGGGTTCAAGGTGTTGGTGATCGCCGACTCCCAGGCACCGGTGCCTGAGGACGGAAAGATGAATGCGCGGCCGGTCTCGTTGCGGAACACCTTCATCAGATCGGTAAAGAGGCCACGCGTGAAGGCAGGGTAATCCGGCGCGCGCATGTCCTCCATCGGCATGTTCATCGCCTGCCGGACAATCTCCGGAACGTTGGTCGGTCCTGGAACGAAGAGCTGATTGAAGCCGGCCATGAAAAGTCCTCCCGAAACTGTTGCGGCGTGGTGCCCTGTCTGTGGCTTTCGGGAAGATGRTCGGTTTTGCACTGCCGGCTCACAACACCTGCCGGGATAGAAACGCGGACCTTTGGGCGTTGGACCGGGCCTACTCTTTCAGACGCGCCGGCGCCCTGTCGGATAGGGCGGAGCCTACCCGGCACAACGATGATCGACGGAGGCACTCACGGAATGTTGTCAATCAAGGGACTCGTTCCGCCAGCGGTTCGGGCGATAATGCCGGATCGGTGAACGAAACGGCTCGTGGACATGAGGACCTTTGGTTCCTTCGCATTGGCAGCGTTGCTCTTTTTCATGCCTGCGCAGGCGATGGCGGAGGACCCTCCCCGTTCGGGCCAGCCGGTGTTCGATCGCGCCGTTGAACTGGTGTTCGATCATTTCCATGACACATCGGCGCTCGGGCGGTTCGGAACGGCGGTCAGGCATGAAATCGAAAACGCTGATGCGCCGCTCAATGCCGGCAGCTCCAATGAACGGGTCAGCAAGGCGATCGATACGGTTCTCGCCAGCCTTGGCGCCTCCCACACCGGCCGCTTCCAGCCTGACACCATCGCCTATTTCGAGCTTGCCGACATTTTCCGCTTTGCCATCCGCAACGATTTGCGGCGGCTGTTTCCACCCGACGGCGAGGTTTCGTATCCCGGCATCGGCATGATCGCACAGCCGGGCAACGGCTCGCTGTTCGTCAATGACGTCTATGACGGGTCGCCTGCGGCGCGAGCTGGTATCCTTGTCGGCGACGAGATCCTCGCCGTGGATGGCGCGCCCTATCACGAGATCACATCGTTCCGCGACAAGGTCGGCCGGACCGTCGAAGTAAACCTACGCCGGAACGCCGGAGCTGAACCCATCACCGTCAAGGTCGCTGTGGAGCAGTTGCGTCCGCTCAAAACGTTCGAAAAAGCGATCGAGGCAAGCGTCAGCGTAACCGAGCGCGACGGAAAGCGGATCGGCAATGTCAGGCTGTGGACACTTTCGGCACCTGAGGGCCTCGACATCGTTGCCCGCGAATTGGGCGACGGTCGGCTCAAGGACGTCGACGGCATGGTCGTTGACCTGCGCGGGCGTTGGGGCGGCGGCCCCTCCGATGCAGCGGAGCTATTCGTTGGCGACACCCCGACATTCCGGCTCATCCAGCGCAACGGCGAGGCAACACTTGCCAATGTACGCTGGCAGCGACCTGTCGTGGGCATCATAGATGGAGGCGCACGCAGTGGACTGGAACTCTTCGCCTATGCGCTGAAGACCAACGGCATTCCGCTTATTGGCTCCCGGACCGCTGGCGCGCTGCTGGCCGGACGTGCCTATCTACTGCCTGATGACAGCCTGCTCGAAGTGGCAGTCTCAGACGCGGTCATCGGCGACGATGTACGGCTGGAAGGACATGGCGTCGAGCCAGACATTCCTGTGACCTTCAGCCTGCCCTACGCCGCAGGCCGGGACCCGCAGCGCGATGCCGCCATGGAAGAGATGGGCCGTATCCTTAGCGGTGGTTGAGACATTCCGCCTCTCTACACCCCCGTCGTCGGACGGTGCCTGGTACCGTCGATGAAACGCTCGTAGCGGAATGCCTGGGGATCGACGAGCGGCGTGTTGCCGGTCACCAGATCGGCCGTAAGCCTGCCTGCGGCGGGGCCGATGCCAAAACCATGGCCGGAAAAGCCAGTGGCGATCACCAGCCCGGGCAGCGACTTCACAGGCGAAATMACCGGCACCGCGTCCGGCGTGGCATCGATGAAGCCGGCCCAGCGCTGCAGCGTCGGCACGCCTTTCAAAGCCGGAAAAACCTTCTCCATGTTGGCGCGGGCCGCTTCCAGTGGGCCGACAGCCGGAGCGGGGTCGAGCGTGCGATGCCTCTCGTAGACACTGCCCGCACCTTCCAGCCTGGGTGAAAGCCCGAAGGGGCCGCTGAGGAAATCGCCGAAGCGCAGGCCAACCGAGCGCCATTCGCGCGACAGCATCGGCAAGAAGTCGGTGAAATAGTGGAAGCTGTCCGGGTTCACGTGATGATAGCTGATGGTGCCGTTTGCGATGGTGTAGCCGCCGTCGAGGCGCTTTCGGTAGGCAAAGCCCTCGGTCCACGCAGCACCATCGGGCCCGCCCTGGACCGGGCCGGTACGCATCACGGACGAACGTACCGAGAGCTGCGGAAGGCGGACGCCGACAGAACGGCACAGCCAGCTCGACCAGGCGCCGCCCGCCACCACAACCGTGCTGGCTCGGATCAAGCCATTTTCTGTGACGACGCCCGAAACACGGCCACCCTCGGTCTCGATCTCGCGCACCGCGCAGCGCAACAAGATGCGGGCACCTGCGCGCTGGGCAGCACGGGCGATCGCGGGAGCTGCCTTCTGCGGCTCGGCGCGACCGTCGCTTGGCGTGTGCAGTGCTGCCCTAAACGTCTTTTGCGCGCCTGGCATCAGTTCAGCCAGCGCCCGGCCCTCGATCATTTTGGAGTCGAGCGCGTAGTCGCCTGCGCTTTTCACCCACTCGGCATGATGTTCGACATCGCTTTGGTCCTGGCACAGATAAAGAATGCCCGTGCGCCGGAAGCCGACATCTTCGCCGACCAGCTCCTCGATACCGCCCCAAATCTTCATCGCCTCGACGATCAGCGGCAGTTCGCGCGGGTCGCGGCCCATGCGCCGGCACCAGCCCCAGTTGCGGCTCGACTGTTCGCCCGCAACGTGGCCCTTCTCGCAGACGACGACCGAGATGCCCTTCCTGGCCAGGAAAAGAGCTGCGCTGACGCCGATGATGCCGCCACCGACGATGACGACGTCGGCACTCTTCGGCTGGATGTCGCCAGCGGGAACCGGATCGACTGGAGGCCCCATTCATTTCTCCCCAATGTGCCAACGGGAGGTGTCCCAACCCGTCTTGAAAATAACATACAGTACTGTATGCATGACGCCTGAATTCTTGCAATGCCGCCGGAAACTACCCGGCGATCGAACCGGGGGAAAGTGCCATGTCGCCACGCAAGATCATCATCGACACCGATCCTGGCCAGGACGACGCCTTTGCCATCCTGGTTGCGCTTGKTTCGCCCGAACTCGAAGTGGTGGCGCTTACCACCGTCGGCGGCAACGTGCCGCTGGCGCTGACCTCGCGCAATGCGCTGCAGATCGCCGAACTCGCCGGCCGCTCCGATGTGCCGGTCTATGCCGGCTGTTCGCGTCCGATGGTCAAGGCGCTCAAGACCGCCGAATATGTTCATGGTCCGACCGGCATCGACGGCTGTGTCCTGCCCGAGCCGACAAAGCCGCTGCAGGACAAGCACGCAGTCAACTTCCTGGTCGACACGCTTATGGCGGCACCTGAAGGCGAGATCACCGTCTGCACGCTCGGACCCATGACCAATCTCGGCATGGCGATGGTGATGGAGCCGCGCATCATCCCGCGCATCCGTGAAGTGGTGCTGATGGGCGGCGGTTTCTTCGAAGGCGGCAATGCCACCCCCGCCGCCGAGTTCAACATCTGGGTCGACCCGCATGCGGCGGCTGTCGTGTTCGATTCCGGCGTGCCGGTCACCATGGCTGGCATCGACTGCACCTATACCGCCCAGATGACGCCGGAATGGCTGCAAAAGCTGCGCGCGCTCGGCACAGGCTCGGCCATCGAAGCCGCCAACATGGCCGATTTCTACCGCCAGTACGGCTCGCACAAATTCCCCACCGAAGCCCGCCCGATCCATGACGCCTGTGTCACCGGCTATCTGCTTGCGCCGCATCTGTACGAACAGAAGCAATGCAACGTCACCATTGAGCTGATGTCGCCCGAGACCATCGGCATGACCGTCGTCGACTGGTGGCACGTCACCGGCCGGCGGAAAAACTGCAACGTGCTGCGCCGCATCGATGCCGATGGCTTCTTCGAGCTGATGCTGGAGCGCTTCGGCAACCTTCCCTGAGAGGGCGATCGGCGATGAAAACAGGTGCCCCTATTCCCGAACGCAAGCCCGCGGCGCGAAAGACGCTGTCGCGCGAGGCCTGGGTTGCGGCTGCCATAGCAACGCTGGAAAAGAAGGGCATCGCCAACGTCAAGATCGACCACCTGTCGAAACAACTGAAGGTCACGCGCGGCAGTTTCTATTTCCATTTCAAAAACCTGAAGGACCTGCTCGACAGCCTGCTCAAGGAATGGCGTCAGCGCAATTGCAAGCCGTTCGAAGCGCTCATCGACCAGGAGGTCATTGACGGTCCGGCCTTCTTCGATGCGGTGACCGGGGTGTGGATCAGGGAAGATCCCTTCAGCCC